>NC_009901.1:0-182500 GCF_000018285.1 Shewanella pealeana ATCC 700345
AAAAAACAGATCGAAGAGGCTATATTATAGATCGATCTGGATCGCTTTATAAAGCTGGATTTGCGGCTTCATCAATATTTTTTGATCGCCACGGATCTTTTTGGATCGAGATCTTAATGATTAGTTGATCTATCTGGGGATAAATATATTTAAAGGATAGCGATCAGCGTGATCTCACTATAGAATAGACCTCTTTTGTATGATCTTCTGGGGATAACTACAGTGGCGGTTTCACTTTGGCAACAATGTATCGCAAGGCTGCAAGATGAGCTCTCTGCTCAGCAATTCAGTATGTGGATAAGACCGTTACAAGCAGAAATGGAAGGCGATACACTCGTCATCTATGCGCCTAATCGTTTTGTTTTGGATTGGGTTAGGGATAAATACCTAAATATCATCAACCAATTTTTTACTGAACAAATGGGTAGCGATGCGCCAAGTTTGCGTTTCGATATCGGTAGTCGTCCGTCGGCTAAACCAGTTGTTCAGGCTACAGCAGCAGTAAGAACTAGCAGACCAGTTACTCGAGAAGTGACTAAGCCTTCTTTTAATACTCCGCACGCAGAGCCAATGGCTAATGCTAATCACCGTAGTAACATTAATCCGACTTACCAGTTTGATAACTTCGTTGAAGGTAAATCAAACCAATTGGGTAAAGCGGCTGCTTTGCAGGTGGCTGAAAATCCTGGTGGTGCGTATAACCCCTTGTTCCTTTATGGTGGCACAGGTTTAGGTAAAACTCACTTATTGCACGCTGTTGGTAATGGCATTATTAAAAATAACCCGAATGCAAAAGTAGTTTACATGCATTCAGAGCGTTTCGTGCAAGACATGGTTAAGGCGTTACAAAATAACGCGATTGAAGAGTTTAAGCGCTACTACCGTAGTGTTGATGCATTGTTTATCGATGACATCCAATTCTTCGCCAACAAAGATAGATCTCAAGAAGAGTTCTTCCATACCTTTAATGCGTTATTAGAAGGTAATCATCAGATCATTCTGACATCGGATAAATACCCGAAAGAGATCGACGGTGTTGAAGATCGTCTTAAATCTCGTTTTGGTTGGGGTCTAACAGTTGCCATTGAGCCACCAGAATTAGAAACCCGTGTTGCGATCTTAATGCGTAAGGCACAAGAGAGTGGCATTAACTTACCCGATGAAGTGGCATTCTTTATTGCTAAGCGCTTACGTTCGAACGTGCGTGAGCTTGAAGGTGCACTGAACCGTGTTATTGCTAACGCTAACTTCACTGGCCGTCCGATCACTATCGATTTTGTGCGTGAAGCACTACGAGACTTACTTGCTCTACAAGAGAAGTTGGTCACTATCGATAATATTCAGAAGACTGTAGCGGAATACTACAAGATCAAGATGGCAGATATGTTATCTAAGCGTCGTTCACGTAGTGTGGCGCGTCCAAGACAGATGGCAATGGCGTTATCGAAAGAGTTAACTAACCAGAGCTTGCCAGAGATTGGCGATGCGTTTGGTGGTCGTGATCACACAACTGTATTACATGCATGTCGTAAAATTGCCCAGTTGCGTGAAGAAAGTCATGACATTAAAGAAGATTATGCTAACTTGATAAGAACTTTATCTTCTTAATATCAGGGATATTGAATCAATGAAATTCTCAATTGATAGGGACGCCTTACTAAAACCGCTGCAATTAGTCAGTGGTGCTGTAGAGAGGCGACATAACTTGCCTATACTGGCAAACCTTTTGGTTGAAGTGAGTAATCACTCACTTAAGTTAACTGGAACCGATTTAGAAGTCGAGTTAGTCGGCGAAGTTCAGCTCGAAGGTGAGATCCTTGAGGGGCGTACCACGGTCCCAGCGAAAAAATTTTTAGATATTGTTAAGTCGCTACCTGATCAGGTAGAGCTTAAGATTGAGCAGCAAGAAAACCGTCTGTTGTTACGTTCGGGTCGTAGCCGTTTTACTTTGGCGACCTTGCCTGCTGAAGAGTATCCAAATGTCGATGCCTTTGAGGCTGAGATTGAGTTTACCTTGAAGCAGGGCACCATGAAGTCGTTGATCGACGCGACTCAGTTCTCTATGGCTAACCAGGACGTGCGTTATTACCTTAACGGACTGTTATTGGAAACCGAAGGCAATGTGCTGCGTGCGATTGCGACTGACGGGCACCGTTTGGCATTGAGCCATCGAATGATCGAGGCGTCACTGCCTGAAAAGCAAGTGATTGTGCCCCGCAAGGGCGTATTAGAGCTTATGCGTTCGTTTGAAGCAGACGATCTCGACGTAACGATTGCGATTGGTGACAATGCGATTAGAGCGACAACGGCAACAGCAGTGTTTACCAGTAAACTTGTTGATGGGCGTTTTCCTGATTATCGTCGTGTACTGCCAAAGGGTGGCGATAAAGTTGTTATTGCGAGCCGATTACAGCTAAAACAAGCGTTACTGCGCGCTTCTATTCTGTCGAATGAGAAGTTCCGTGGTGTTCGTGTCCAGCTGGAAAACAATTTAATCAAGATCACCGCTAATAACCCTGAACAGGAAGAAGCGGAAGAGATCTTAGATGTTGAATATGAAAATACACCATTAGAGATAGGTTTTAACGTCAGTTACTTACTCGACGTTCTCAATAATCTACCTTCAGATGATGTACGCATTACCTTGATAGACGGTAACTCAAGCGCGCTTATCGACAACCACATAGAGCAAGATTCTATGTATGTTGTTATGCCTATGCGTTTGTAGCCTCCGGCCCTTTTCTATCTCGACTTAAGGTTAACCAAGTAAAGGCGTTAAATGTACTTTATCTGGTTAACCTAAGTGACTCAGTAATAGAACACTCCCCCGTTGTTATAAAGGTCATCAATGAGTCTTAGCCGTCTCCATATCGAATCTTTTCGTAATATATCTTCTGCGCAACTGCAGCCGGGTGACGGGCTGAACTTAATCTATGGCCACAATGGCAGTGGCAAAACCAGTATTCTTGAGGCTATTTACTTCCTCGGTATGGGCCGCTCCTTTCGAAGCCATCTTTCCCAGCGTGTGATTAAGAATGACGATGATGCATTGACCCTGTTTGCCAATATGGAAAGCGGTGATGAGCAGAGTAAGATAGGTTTACGTCGTTTTAGAAGCGGTGATATTGAAGTTAAAATCAATGGTGATAAAGTAAAGCGTTTATCGACGCTCGCTGAAACTTTACCGATCCAAGTGATCACACCTGAGAGTTTTTCTCTGCTGTTCGAAGGCCCTAAATCTAGGCGTCAGTTTATTGATTGGGGAGCGTTTCATTCTGACCCACGTTTTTATGCTGCATGGGTCAATGTACGTCGAATTTTAAAGCAGCGAAATCAGTTACTCAGAGATGGTTCGCCCTATAGTTCGATTCAATTTTGGGATAAAGAATTTATTCGTTATGCTGAACTGGTAACCGACATAAGAAAGCAATATGTAGACTCGTTAAATGAGCTACTTAAGGGTATAATCGGAGAGTTTTTACCTCAGGTTGATGTTAAGGTTTCTTTTACCCGAGGGTGGGATGCAAAAACCGAGTATGCACAGTTACTCGAGACGCAATACCCTAGAGATTTAGCCACAGGCTATACCGTCAGTGGGCCGCATAAAGCTGATTTACGTTTGCGGGTAGGGACACTACCTGCACAAGATGCTTTATCTCGTGGCCAGCTGAAATTGTTAGTCTGTGCATTACGCATTGCACAGGGAAAGTTGCTAAAACAACAAATAGATAAAAAAAGTATTTATCTGGTGGACGATCTTCCATCGGAATTGGATGCAAAGCATAGAAAACTATTGTTACAGCAATTAGCGGATACCGGGGCACAAGTTTTTGTCACGGCTATTGAGCCTGCAGCAATAGTAGATTCGTTAATCACGCCGCCAAGTAAGATGTTCCATGTGGAACAAGGTCGTGTAACGGTAATTGAATAACCGACGAGAGAATAATATGTCAGAGAATAGTTATGATTCTTCGAGTATTAAGGTTCTAAAGGGCCTTGATGCGGTACGTAAAAGACCAGGCATGTACATCGGTGATACCGATGATGGTACAGGTCTACATCACATGGTATTCGAAGTAGTCGATAACTCTATCGATGAAGCGTTAGCGGGCCACTGTAACGACGTCATTATTACCATTCATGCCGATGGTTCTGTATCGGTTCGAGATGACGGCCGTGGTATTCCGGTATCGATCCACGAAGAGGAAGGTATCTCTGCTGCTGAAGTTATTATGACCGTACTTCACGCTGGTGGTAAATTCGATGATAACTCTTATAAAGTATCGGGTGGTTTGCACGGTGTTGGTGTGTCGGTTGTAAACGCACTATCTTCAAAGCTGCAGATGACTATCCGTCGTGACGGCAAAGTATACGAGCAATTCTACACCCACGGTGTACCAGATGCTCCTATTGCACCGATTGGCGAAGCGACTAAGACTGGTACAGAAATCCGTTTTTGGCCAAGCACTGAGACATTCACTGACGTCTTGTTCCATTTCGATATCTTAGCTAAGCGTGTTCGTGAACTGTCATTCTTGAACTCAGGTGTGGGTATTCGTCTTGTTGATGAGCGTGATAACCGTGATGAATTCTTCAAATACGAAGGCGGTATCAGTGCATTTGTTGACTACTTAAACGTTAACAAAACACCGGTAAACAAAGAAGTATTCCACTTCTGTCAAGAGCGTGAAGACGGTATTACCGTTGAAGTCGCTATGCAATGGAACGATGGTTTCCAAGAGAATATCTTCTGTTTTACCAACAATATTCCACAGCGCGATGGTGGTACTCACTTAGCGGGCTTCCGTGGTGCGTTGACACGTAACTTGAATAACTACATGGAACGTGAAGGGTATAATAAGAAAGGTAAGACTGCTGCAACGGGTGATGACGCTCGTGAAGGTCTAACTGCAGTTATTTCAGTTAAAGTGCCGGATCCTAAGTTCAGTTCACAGACTAAAGATAAGTTAGTTTCTAGTGAGGTAAAGTCTGCTGTTGAGCAAACTATGGGCGAGCAGTTAGGTGATTACCTAATGGAGCATCCAAACGAAGCTAAGTTAATTGTTGGTAAGATTATCGACGCAGCGCGTGCTCGTGAAGCGGCACGTAAAGCGCGTGAAATGACTCGTCGTAAGGGCGCATTAGATTTAGGTGGTTTGCCGGGTAAGCTTGCTGACTGCCAAGAGAAAGATCCTGGTCTTTCTGAAATTTACATAGTGGAGGGTGACTCAGCTGGTGGCAGCGCCAAGCAGGGTCGTAACCGTAAGAACCAAGCGATTCTTCCACTAAAAGGTAAGATCCTAAACGTAGAGAAAGCGCGTTTCGATAAGATGCTATCTTCGCAAGAAGTGGCAACACTAATCACTGCACTAGGTTGCGGTATTGGTCGTGACGAATATAACCCAGATAAGACCCGTTATCACAACATCGTTATCATGACCGATGCTGACGTCGACGGCTCGCACATTCGTACCTTGCTGTTGACCTTCTTCTTCCGTCAAATGCCTGAGCTTATTGAGCGTGGCTATGTATATATTGCACAACCACCTTTGTACAAGGTTAAGAAAGGTAAGCAAGAGCAATATCTGAAAGATGATCCAGCATTGACTGAGTACTTAACGACTCAAGCACTTGATAATGCCAACATCTATCCTTCGCAGGGGGCACCAGGTATGTCTGGTCAGCCACTAGAGCGTTTGGTTAATCAGTATCGTGAAGTGGAAGCTATCATTGCTCGTCTAGAGCAGCGTTACCCAACTAACATTACCGATCTAATGCTATATCACCCAGCAATCACTAATGAGATGTTGAGTGATGAAGCACAAATCAAAGCTTGGGCTGACGTGTTTGTAGCTGATTTAATTGATAAAGAGACTGGCGGTATTTTATATAGTGCTGAGCCAGTGCTTGATCCTGAACGTCAAGTTTACCTGCCTAAGATTACAATCCGTAAGCACGGTATCGATACACACTACATGTTCTCATATGACTTCTTCCAGTCTACTGATTACCAGCGCATCGTTAAGATGGGCTCTGAAATCAATGGTCTAGTAGAAGATGGTGGCTATGTACAACGTGGTGAGCGTACTAAGGATGTCACTAGCTTCGTTGAAGCATTAGATTGGTTAATGAACGAATCTAAGCGCGGCCTATACATCCAGCGTTATAAAGGATTGGGTGAGATGAACCCTGAGCAATTGTGGGAAACTACAATGGATCCTGAATCTCGTCGTATGCTACAAGTTACCATCGAAGATGCGATTGGTGCTGACCAGTTGTTTACCTGTTTGATGGGTGATCAGGTTGAGCCGCGTCGTGACTTTATCGAAGCCAATGCTCTGAATGTGGCGAACCTCGACGTTTAAGTTTATTTTTATCAGTAAACTTAATAATTGAGTAAAATCGGTGCTATAGGCACCGATTTTTTTTGTTAACAAATCCGTGTCCGGTCATAAGAAATTGATTAGTAAAGCCTTCAAAAAACTGTTTAATATCAGAGAACAGGTTGTCATCGAAAAGCCGAAGAGCTTCAGTGGTTCAATGGAGCAGTTTCACCCTAGGCAAAGCGACTCCATTGTTGCTAGCAGACCACAACCAGTGACCCAGACTCCTGTGGCTGCTATCGATCTATCTGCTTTGTTTTATAGCTTATTATTTCCTAGCACTCAGCTTAGTGGTACGGCAAATGAGTTGGAAAAGAATGTATTTAGGCGGGTAGAAGCGGCCTTGGCATCCCCCAAAGCTATTGCCGAAAGGGTATTAAAACTGCCTACTCAAGTCGCAGCACTAGATAAACAACTTGCGGATGAGAATAGCGATACCAAAGCGCTATTAGCTTTAATCGAGAAGGACCCTGTGTTGAGTGTTGAGGTGCTAAAGTTGTGTAACTCACCTCTGTTTAAACGCAGCGATAAAGAGGTGACCAGCTTACAGCAAGCGTTAGTGCAGCTGGGGCGAGAACAGATGAGACGTTTTGTGACGACAGCTATGATGCGTAAGGTCATCGATATCCAACCCATCTATTTTCGCCGTTTTGGTAGCCAGGTTTGGCGCCATTCTATGCAGGTAGCCTATCTATCCTGTGAGCTGACTCAAGACGATCCTGACACAGCTTTCTTGCTTGGGTTGTTACACGATGTGGGTAAGATAGCGATTTTCAAACTCTTGTTAGAAGCCTTTAAACAAGCAGAACCTAGTGAGCAACCCTGTTCGAGTCTGTTTAGACAGGTGATGACGGCAAAATCTTTAAGCTTAAGTGCGCTATTAGCCCGGTACTGGGAGTTACCCTCACTATTTGAGTCAGAGCTCAGTCGTTTAGCTATCGTTGATTCTAAGCCTATTGGTGGCCATGCTGAAGTTGTTTGGCGAGCTAATCTTATCAGTGAGTGTTCTATGTTATTGGAAGCGGGTAAGTTACTGCCTGAGCAATTAGATAGGTTGCTAATTGATGCATCAATAGATAGTGAAACCTTTGAGCAAATGCATCAGAAGCTGGTGCAGTTTTAGCTTTATTCAGCTAATAACTACTCAATAAAAAAACGCGCCAAATGGCGCGTTTTTTATGATTCATCGATTCAGTGGTTACTGAAGCAGTGAAATATCTGCAGCATGTAAGAACTGCTCTCGCAGGCTAGATAGTAGCGCTAGGCGGTTGTTCTTTAGCGCTTCATCATCAGCCATTACCATCACATCTTCGAAGAAGGTATCAACGCTTTCACGTAGGCTAGCTAGTAACGCTAATGCTTCTTGATAGTTAGCGGCTGCAAATAGTGGCGCTAGCTGTGGTTGCAATTCTGCAAGCTTTTCAGCCAGCGCTTTTTCAGCGGCTTCAACAAGTAGCTTATCGTCGATAGCAGCAGGTAACTCGCCTTCAACTTTAGCCAAGATGTTAGATACACGCTTATTAGCAGCAGCAAGTGCAGATGCTTGTTCAAGAGTTCTGAAGTGAGCAACAGCTTTAATGCGGCTTTCAAAATCGGCAGGAGCGGTAGGGCGACGAGCTAATACTGCTAGAATCACGTCTACACTCACGCCTTGATCTTGATACCAAGCGCGGAAGCGAGCCATAAAGAACTCAAGTACTTGCTCGGCAACATCTGCGTTAGTGAGATTCTCTCCGTGTAGCTCTTGTGCTTTAGCAATTAAATCAACAAGATCTAGCGGTAAGTTGTTCTCTAAACAAATACGTAGCACACCAATTGCTGCACGGCGAAGTGCGAATGGATCCGCAGCACCTTTAGGCGCTTGGCCAATACCAAAGATACCCACTAGCGTGTCTAGTTTTTCAGCGAGTGCAACACAGATAGAGATAGGTGCTGTTGGTACGGTATCACCAGAGAACTTAGGCTTATATTGCTCAGACAGAGCTACGGCTACCGCTTCCGTTTCACCATTTAGGCGGGCGTAATGCATACCCATGGTGCCTTGAAGGTCAGTAAACTCCATTACCATGTTAGTCATCAAATCTGACTTAGATAATAGACCTGCACGCGCCGCTTCTTCGCTGTTAGCATCGATGCTAGTGGCAATGTAACCAGCCATAGCTGAGATACGTTCAACACGTTGCTTAATAGTGCCAAGCTGCTTTTGGAATACAACGGTTTCTAGGCTAGTAAGGCGAGCTTCAAGTGTGTCTTTCTTATCTGTTTCGAAGAAGAACTCAGCATCGGCGAGACGTGGGCGAACCACTTTCTCGTTACCGGCAATAATCTGCTGTGGATCTTTAGATTCGATGTTAGTTACGAAGATAAAGTTAGGCAGTAACTGACCAGCGTTATCAAATACTGGGAAGTATTTTTGGTCGCCTTTCATGGTGTAAACCAAGGCTTCAGCTGGCACATCTAAGAACTTCTCTTCGAAGCTTGCCGTTAGTACTACTGGCCATTCAACCAAAGAGGTCACTTCTTCAAGTAGGTCATCTTCTAAATCGGCTACGCCACCAATTTTAGCTGCTGCAGCTTCGGCATCAGTCTTGATGATTGCCTTACGCGCTTCATAATCCGCTAGTACCTTACCTTTTTCTTTTAGCGCAACAAGGTAGTTGTCGGCATGATCTAGCTTGAAGCTAGACTCACCCATAAAGCGGTGACCACGAATAATGCGATCAGACTTGATGCCTAGTAGCTCACCGTCAACCACTTCACTACCAAGTAACATGGTAACTGTGTGAACAGGACGGATAAATTGCGTGGTATTGCTACCCCAACGCATTGGCTTTGGAATAGGTAATTTGTCTAAAGACCGTTGCGCCATATCGGCAATTAGGCTCTTAGTCTCAACACCGACTACACGTGCTTGGTGTAGTAACCATTCGCCTTTATCTGTCTTTAAACGCTCAGCTTGCTCAACTGTAATACCGTTACCACGGGCCCAGCCCATAGCGGCTTTAGTTGGATTACCATCGGCATCGAAAGCTTGTGCTACAGCGGGTCCGCGTTTCTCAACTACTTTGTCAGCCTGAGCCAGTGCAAGTTGATTAATGCAGATAGCTAGACGACGTGGCGCAGCGTGCCATACAGCAGACTCAAAGCTTAGCTCTGCTTTTGTTAGCTCTTCGGTAAAATTAGCTAAGAAAGACTCAGCCAGTTTACGCAGTGATTTTGGAGGTAACTCTTCAGTACCGATTTCAATCAGTAAGTTTTCAAAATTCATCTGTTATTCCTCTACTTACACATTGGGAAGCCAAGAGCTTCACGGGCCTGATAGTAAGATTCTGCAACGCCTTTAGCCATGGTACGAACGCGTAGGATATAACGCTGGCGCTCAGTAACAGAGATAGCGTGGCGTGCATCTAGCAGGTTAAATGCATGAGAGGCTTTCATTACTTGCTCATAAGCAGGTAGTGGAAGTGGCTTTTCAAGCGTTAATAAACGCTCACAAGCTTGCTCACAGTCATCAAACATCTTAAATAGCACTTCAACATTGGCATGCTCGAAGTTATAAGTTGATTGCTCAACTTCATTTTGATGGAAGATATCGCCGTACATGACTTTACCCATAGGGCCGTCTGTCCAAACAAGATCGTAAACGCTGTCTACTTCTTGGATATACATAGCAAGACGCTCAAGACCGTAAGTGATTTCGCCGGTTACAGGCTTACACTCTAGACCACCCACTTGCTGGAAATAAGTGAACTGAGAGACTTCCATACCGTTAAGCCAAATTTCCCAGCCAAGGCCCCAAGCACCCAGTGTTGGTGATTCCCAGTTGTCTTCTACGAAGCGAACGTCATGCACATTCATATCTACACCTACGGCTTCTAGTGAGCCTAGGTAGAGTTCCTGAATGTTGCTTGGTGATGGCTTTAGTACTACTTGGAATTGGTAGTAGTGCTGAAGACGGTTAGGGTTTTCACCGTAACGGCCATCAGTCGGGCGGCGACATGGTTGAACATAGGCACTACTCATAGGCTCTGGGCCTAATGAACGTAAGAATGTCATCGGGTGGAATGTACCAGCACCCACTTCCATGTCCAATGGTTGAACGATAGCGCAACCTTGCTGCGCCCAGTATTCCTGCAGGGTCATAATGAAGCCCTGGAATGTTTTCACGTCGTGTTTCGTCGTCATATCCGCTTGTCTACTGCCTGGAAGCTCTAATAGAAAATGGGATCAATTATACCTTGTAGAATAACGCTTATGTAGGTTATTTTTTATCTGGTTGGTTAAAAACTCAGGAATTGGACTATGGAAGTAACGCGTTGTGGCTGGGTTAGTAACGATCCCATTTATCAAGAGTACCATGACAGGGTGTGGGGAAGGCCTGTTTATGATAGCCAAGAGTTATTTGCGAAGCTTTGTCTCGACGGTCAGCAGGCGGGTTTATCTTGGATTACCATACTAAAGAAACAGCAAAATTATGAGGCTGCATTTGCTAATTTTGATCCTAAAGTTATCGCAACTTTTGATGATGCAAAAATAGAGGAATTACTGCAAAACCCTGGCATTGTACGTAATAGGCTTAAGGTTAATTCGATCATAAAAAATGCTAAAGGCTATATGGCTTATGTCGAGCAGGGTAATGATTTTTCAGCGTTTTTGTGGAGCTTTGTAGGGGGCGCGCCAAAGACTAATCATTTTATATCAATGAATGAATTACCTGTACAGACCCCAGAGTCAGAAGCCATGTCTAAGGCCTTAAAGAAGATGGGTTTTAACTTCGTCGGCCCCACTATTTGTTATGCCTTTATGCAAGCCGTTGGCATGGTAAATGACCACACCACGGACTGTTTTTGTTATCAAAAATAACCCATATAGCCTAAGGATTTAAGGCTGAGTCATTACAAGTTTTGATGGGTCTTCAGAATGTAAATAGATGGCTTTAAATTCCACTTCGCCAGTAGAGTTAATAGTGCTGTTTACAAAACTATTGTTGTTATCAAATTCAGATAAAAGCTTTCTATTATTTTCTGTTACTTCGTTAGTGGTGAGGGATAGGGCGCAGATACGTCCGGAGCAGGCAACATGCTGATCATAGATGGCCAAGTCTTTAAGAATTATTAGCTGTTGGTTGAGCTTTTCTTGTCTATTAACAGCAAGCTCACTGCTCGTCTGTAAGCGAGAAGCCTGCTCTATAAAATCAGCCATTCCGACAGTTAATACATGGGTCATGGCGCTACTATCTACAGTACCTTGCTCATCTACAAATAATGCATTGATCGAGGCTTCATCGATGAGCTTGGTGTATCTGTTATTGGGACTTTCCTGTAGTTCAAGAGTGACTTGTTGTACTGGGGGGAGCACGGCTTCTTTAGATATATTGGTGTCACTATAATCCGCCAATTTTTTTTCATTGGCTAAAGGTAATAATTTTTCTGTGGAATCTTCTAAGCTTTGAACTGTGGGGGTTGGTGAGTTTAAAAATAGCTGTGTTGCTAATACGGATAGTGTGATGCTAACAAAGACTAAAGCAATGACTCTAGATGTATTCATGTTTTATTTTCCTTAATGTGTAAAGAGTTCCATTCCCTAAGCGCCAACATATAATATTAGCTAAAGTTGATAAAGATATTTGTTCATAAAAAAGGATGTTCCACGTGGAACACCCTTTGTAGTTTTACACTTTAAACTGATTTTTATGGATTTTGCATCAAAAAATAATTTTTCTGAAATTTAAAAATCGCAGCTGAGTTTGGCCAGATTTTAAAATTAAAAATGAAATTTATTTTTCAAAAAAGAACGCTTGTCTCTGCTTGCCTTTGTTTTTGGCACCACCATTTAACTGGTCCATGGTTTCTGCATTAAACAGTTTGCCGTTTACCATGGTGTAAGTTACTCGGTCGGTTACGCGAATATCTTCCAGAGGATTACCATCGATAACAATCAGGTCTGCGAGCTTACCTTGTTTGATAGAACCTATTTGATGATCCATGGCAAAGTGCTTAGCTGGGTTAATGGTTGCCGTTTTTAATACTTCCATATTACTCATGCCACCTTGGGCAAACATCCACATCTCCCAATGAGCCGCTAAACCTTCACGCTGACCATGAGCACCAATGTTGGCTTTGATACCCACTTCATTTAATTCGTTAGCTACGCGTGCAACGTTAAAATGGTTGTAATGTTCATCAGGTGCAGTTGGGCGACGCATTGAGCGAGCGTCCAAAATGTCTGATGGTACATACATAGAAAGGCGGGGGTGAGCCCAGACATCAGTTTTGTCGTACCAGTAGTTTTCGCCAGAAATACCGCCATAGGCGACAACTAGGGTTGGCGTGTAACCAACATCTGTTTGGCCCCAGAACTGCTTAATATCGTCATAGATATTGGCCGCAGGTAGTGAGTGCTCAATACCTGTGTGTCCATCGGCTATCATGGTTAAGTTGTGTTGCAACAAACTGCCACCTTCAGGCACTACCATCATCTCTAGCTCACGAGCGGCTGCGATAACTTGCTGGCGTTGGTTACGGCGAGGCTGGTTATAGCTCTTTACGCTGAACGCGCCAACTTTTTTCAAGCGCTCTAAGTGAAACTTGGCGTCATCTAGCGAATCTATATGAGAGGTATAACCTGGTAGGTTCGCGCCATATAAAATCGTACCGGTTGAGAATATACGAGGCCCAGCAATATTACCGGCTTTCTGTTGCTCAGAAGAGGCGAAGATTTCAGTGGTGTCGTTTGATGGATCATGAATCGCAGTAACACCTAAAGATAGATTTGAGTACAGCTCCCAGTTCTGTTGCGGGATGATCTCATTCTCACCTTGAGCACCATGAGCATGGGCATCGAACAAACCTGGCATTAAGGTTTTGCCTTTGATATCGATAACCTTAGCATCGCTTGGAATATCGATAACTGAAGCTGGACCGACACTGACAATGTGATTGTCTTTAACGATTACAGTGCCATTTTCGATAACTTCATCGTTTTCCATCGTAATGATGTTGCCACCAACAAAGGCAATTGTTCCACGTGGAACATCTGCTTTTTGAGTGAAACCAAGATCGGTAATGCTAGGCTCTACTTTAGTTATTTCAGCGTCTTCAGCCTGTTGTTGATACTGGGTATCAACATTCACTTGATAAAGCTCTGGGCCAAGAGTCCAGTAAAGCTGGTTGCTGTCGGTATTCCAGCTGATGCTTTCACCTGCGCGAACACTTAGCTGTTCAACAGGGAGGTTACTTGCCTTAGGCCCAATTTTAATTGTCTCGCCATGCTTGGCAAAGGGAGTAACGAATACTTTAAAGCGTTCGGCAAAGGCTAGCTGTTTACCGTCTGGTGAGACTCTGAATTCGGTAGCGTGTTTACTGGTGTAGTGTACGCGTTTTTCGAAACCATTGAGTCCAATAGATGCAAGCTGTGGTGTTTCACCGCTTTCCATAAAGTAGACACGGTCATTATCGGCACCAAATTGTGGCTGATAACCTGCAGAGGTGATCTTAGTATTTTTGTCACCATCGATGTCTACTTGGTAAAGTCCGGTTTCTTGTGACCAAGTACGAGGCGTGATGTAACCTCCTTTGGCTTTACGGTAAACCACGGTTTCCCCATCTGGAGAGAAGGTGGGTTCTACATATTTACCCGGCTCATCCGTTAATACCTTAACCCGCTTATTGCGCACGTTCGCCAAACTAACAGTGCCTTGCTCTTGGTCATCCCAAGTGGTGAATACGACTTTCTTGCCGTCACGAGACCACTGTGGGAATAACTCGCGTAGGTCGCTATCCAATTTTGTTAGGCGTGACATTTTGCCGTCGGGTAAGCTCTTAACCCAAATTTTGCCTAGGGCTTCAAAAGCGACTTTTTTGCCGTCAGGAGATACTTGCGCCATGCGCAGCATCTTCACGTCGAACACATCTTTATCAAGATCTTGGGTAAATCGAACAGCTGGTTGGATGGCGCGCTCGGTCTTAATCGTAAATGGAATTTGTGCTACTGACTTAGATTCAACATCAAGCTTGTTGATCTTACCGTTCGCCCAAAACAGGATTTCATTATTATCGGTGGTCCAGCTCATAGTTGGATACACACCATGGATAGCCCAAGTTTCTTGCATGTCTCGGTCTAGTTCGCCATATAACTTTTCAGTTTCGCCAGACTTTAGGTCGAGCAAATAGAGTGAAGACTGGAAACCATCACGCTTAATGTAGGCCAGCTTGTTACCGTCAGGACTTGGTGTTGGTCTAATCGCACCGCCAGTTCCCTGGATTAATACTTCGATATCACCCGTCTGGGTATCGTAACGTTTAATCT
The DNA here is from genome assembly GCF_000018285.1 of Shewanella pealeana ATCC 700345. NCBI lineage: Bacteria > Pseudomonadati > Pseudomonadota > Gammaproteobacteria > Alteromonadales > Shewanellaceae > Shewanella > Shewanella pealeana. Next base: position 14,691 of record NC_009901.1, read on the forward strand.
TATAGATGCCTTTTACCGAGTCTTTTGAGTAGTGGAATGTCTTACCGGGAGTCGAATCTTGGCTAAAATAGATATAGTGCCCATCTGGTGAGTAGGCTGGCTCACCTAAGTCTTTTTGCTCATTTGGGCGCTCGGTAAGTTTTACACCGTCACCACCGGCAACGTGATACATCCATACTTCTCCAGCACCTAAGCTACGACTACCAGTAAAGTGCTTACGCGCTACTAGGTATTGCCCATCCGGGCTCCAAGCTGGACTGTTCAATAAGCGGAAAGTTTCTTTGGTGACTGGGCGAGGATTACTACCATCGGCTTGCATAACCCAAATGTTGTCACCACCATCTTCATCTGAGGTAAAGGCGATATACTTGCCATCAGGGCTATAAACCGGCTGCATCTGCCATGCGATGCCTTTGGCTAATGGCTTTGCTTCGCCGCCAGCAATTGGCATTTGATAAATATCACCGAGTAAGTCGAACACCACATGTTTGCCATTCGGGCTGACACTGACATTCATCCAGGTGCCTTCATCGACTTCAATTTTAATTTGTTCTAAAGGTGCATCTGCTGGTGTATTGACTTGCCAAGCTTTGTTATCTTCTGCAGCGACTGGAACACTAAGGCTTAATGCGATGGCAGCATATAGGGGAGTTAATTTGTTTTTTAACATGCTAATCCTATGATTATAGTTATCGTTTTAAAGGAGTGGTTTCTGGTATAGGTTATAGATTGTTAGCGCTAGCGCTTAATTGGAGATTAATTTGTGCAACAGTTATCGCACAAATTAGTTAACAGTAAAACAAATATTCTGTTTCAATTAGTAAAGTCGATATTAGGCAATAAAATTGAGTTCACTAGGTGATTGGAGAGCTGAACGAAGGATTAAACTATGGCGAATCTTGCTGATAACTGTAAGAGGGTTGCTAGCGAGTTTGCAGGCTATAAGTTATTTAATTGCTGAGCAGTCTGAATCAAAGGTAAGAGAGATGGCTATAATTATGAATAAAATAGTGGCTATAGCAATTCAACATTGTCGTCTATTTTGATATTTGAACCTGTAATCACTCGACAAGTTACGCCACCGCGCCAGTCAGACATTAATGCTTGCTCGAGTCCAGGGTAAGCCATTTCCATTTTTTCGCAGGGATCAGTTTCACCAGTGATCTCTAAAATGAGTTTGCCGATAATAAGTTGCTTACCTACATCTTGTGAGGAAAAACTTAAGCCATCAATAAGTAAGTTTGCTCGGCGAGTAAGCCAAGGGAGTTGATTGTCGATTTCATTACAGGCTAGCCGCCATTTCTGAATAGACATCACGGTGATTTGGCGTTTCCCCGGACGGCCAAAGATGTCGTTTTCAACACCTTTAGCTTGGGTAACTTCGGCTTGTTCAACCGTAATCATTTGACCACGTTTTTCAGTTTTAAATGCAATGCCAATAAGTGATGCCATGGTAATTCCTTTTATCCATTATCTGGGCAGGCGACTATAAGCCTTTTTTTATCAAGTACTGATAAGGCGTCGATTCTGTTTGGCTGGCAATTAAGGTGTGATCCATAAATTCGCAAAAACTTGGAATATCGCGCGTTGTTGCAGGATCATCAGCAATAATAAGTAAGGTTTCACCATCATTCATGCGCCTTACTGATTTACGCACCATCATCACAGGTTCTGGGCAGCGTAAGCCTAAAGCGTCGAGTTGATGTTGCGCAGCATTAAATAGGTCGTTCATATTTCCTCAGCTGAACGATTAAACAGAAGTGGCTAATATTACTCCAGCCTTTAAGTTTATCCAAGCGCGTAGCGTTTATTTGTGAGCTTGGGTCATTTGGTTATTTGCAGTGTTCCACGTGGAACACTGCAAATGAATAGACGGTTATTCGGCTGTGATAGGGGCAAATTGTGCTCTTAGTAGCAGCTTGATATCTTCAGGTGCTAATTCGATATCTAACCCTCGACGCCCACCGCTAACAAACATCTTATCGAGCGATGCTGCAGACTGATCAATAACCGTTGGCAGCTGTCGCTTCTGCCCTAAAGGACTGACACCGCCGAGCACATAGCCTGAGCTACGCTGTACTTCCATGGCTTCGGCCATCGCAGCTTTTTTGGCTTTGGCTGCTTTTGCGATTGCCTTCATACTAAGCTTTTCGGCTACAGGAATGATAGCTACCGCAAGTTGCTTGCCATCCAATTTAACCACTAAGGTCTTGAATACCAGCTCAGCTGCAACACCGATTTTCTCAGCCGCTTCTAAGCCATAAGCTTGGCAAGCGGGATCATGGTGATACTCATGAACTTGGTGGGCAATCTTGTGTTTTACGAGCAGGTCGATAGCGGGAGTCATTTATTTACCTATATTTGTAGCGAAGGCTGTGTGGGCTTAAGTTGGTACGAGTTTGGGATTAAAGTGATTTTTCCATAACCTGCACTTTAATACCGTGATAAGTGACCTGTTCTACTGCTTGCCAGCCAAGGCGGGCATATAGGCCGCCTGTAAAATCTTCGGTCTGCAAGTTGATGCTGCTTACTCCAAGCTCTTTGGCCTTATCTATAATAGCGGTTACTACGGCATTGGCGATGCCCTTACCTCTATGCTCTGAGGCAACATAAACCCCACCAAGCCAATGTTCTCTCTCGGGGTAGATATCCATTTCATGGAAACGCAGTTGAGCAGCACCGAGCAGTTCATCGCCAGCTTGGGCTAAGATAATCAAAGGCAGTTTGTCGTGATTAAGGTAATCTTTGAGCTTCAACTCCAGCTCTTTGGGGCTACGACCTTCACCAATATAGCCCCACTCATCGCTATACCATTTTGCTATTTGGCTGATGGCAGAATGATTGTCGGCAAGTAATACAAATTTCATAGCGCAGCCTAAGGAATTAACAGATGACTTCAGGTTAAAGCAGTTGTCGGCAATAGGCTAGACGCTTCGGGATAAAACAATTCTACTCTGTGTCCCGTCCTGAAATAGGTTGACGGTTTTTACTAGACCAGTAGCTTCTGCTGCTGGTCTTTTTTATGCACTTGATTAGGTGTTTTCATACCCAAGCTTAAGTGCGGTCTCAGCTCATTGTATATAAAAATTGACTCCTCAACGAGTTGCTTTAACTCATTAAGGTTGCAGCAAGGAGATAATAGAAACTCTTGCTTTAATATCCCATTTATACGTTCTGCTAGTGCGTTTTGGTAGCAGTCATATCCATCGGTCATTGATGCGCGGATGTCACTTCTTTGCAACGCTAACTGATAAACGGCAGAGCAATACTGTAACCCTCTGTCTGAGTGATGCACTGCTCGATGTTGATACTGCCGATTACTTATCGTCATTTCTAACGCTTTGACTACGTCTGTAGCTTTCATTTCATTACTTAATTCATATCCCATTATTTTACGACTGAACGCGTCAGTTACCAATGATAGATAATGTATGCCTTGCTCTGATTGCACATATGTTATATCACTAACAAACACCTCTTCAGGTGCTGTTGGCACTAACTCTTTCAGTAAATTTGGATGTTTCTTCATCCAATGTTTACTGTTAGTCGTCTTGGTATAATTACGCTTAGGTTTGACTAACAAGCCTTCACTTTTCAAGTAACTAAAGAAGTTATCGCGCCCAAGTTTAATCCCTTTCTCGATGAACTTAGGTTTAAGTAAAAAGTAGAGTTTCTTGCCACCAATCCGAGGCATAAACCGACGGATATCTAGTATCATCGCTCTTACAGGGGCTAACTCCATTGCTCTACAATTCGCTCTTCGTTCTCTTTGATAGATAGCTTGTCTTGTTATACCCAGAAGCTTACAAGCGCGATTTAAGCTCGTTACTTTCTGTTTTTGAAGACTTCTCGCTCCCTGGCTAAGTACTTTTTTCTAAGGCCAGCTCCATATTCTGCATCAATAATATCAACGGCTTCATTGAGTAATAGATTACGTAAGTGCTCATCTTCCAGCTCTTTTTCAAGGCGCTTAATCTTTTGAGCTGGGGTTTCTTTAGCTTTAGTTGTTTTTGGCATAGTCATTCTCACTGGTTGAGTCCAGTCCATCTTACCGTGCTTTCTAAGCCAAGTAAGTACCGTGGAGCGACCTTGGATGCCATAGGTTGTTTGAGCTTGTTTATAAGTCATATCGCCTTTTTCTACGGCAGCTACAACTTGTAATTTAAAGCCTAACGAATAATCTCGCTGTGTTCGCTTAACGCGGGCTGGTATTGGTGTAGTCATTATAAAGTCCTAAATGTGTAAACACATTTCAGGACAAGACACTGAACACAAAAAAGCCAGCTTGCGCTGGCTTCTATCTATTATTAATCGAGCCTTATGGGCGCTCGAAGATAGTCGCGATACCTTGGCCTAGACCGATACACATGGTCGCAAGACCATATTTGGCATCTTTGGCTTCCATCAGGTTAATCAAGGTCGTTGAAATACGCGTACCTGAACAACCTAGTGGATGACCTAGTGCAATGGCACCACCGTTGAGGTTAACTTTGTCTTCGACCACATCCATCAAACCTAGGTCTTTAACACAAGGTAGAGACTGAGCGGCGAAGGCTTCATTAAGCTCGATAACATCCATGTCATCAACGGTTAGGCCTGCACGCTTAAGGGCTTTTTGAGTGGCAGGTACAGGGCCATAACCCATAATAGCAGCATCACAACCGGCAATAGCCATAGAGCGGATACGGGCACGAATAGGCAGGCCTAACGCTTTGGCTTTTTCCTCTTCCATGACTAACATGGCAGAGGCGCCATCTGAAAGTGCAGAAGAGGTACCTGCGGTAACTGTGCCGTTAGCTGGGTCAAAAGCTGGGCGTAAACCCGATAGCGATTCCATCGAGGTTTCAGGGCGGATCACTTCATCATGCTCGACTTTAATCAATGCGCCATCGGCGTCATGACCTTCAATCGCTACGATTTCATTGGCGAAGCGGCCTTCAACTGTAGCTGCGTGAGCACGTTGATGCGAGCGAACCGCAAAGGCATCTTGCTGCTCACGAGTAATTCCATGCATCTTACCTAGCATCTCAGCTGTAAGCCCCATCATGGCAGAAGCTTTTGCTACGTTATTAGCAAGACCTGGATGGAAGTCGACACCATGGTTCATCGGTACGTGGCCCATGTGTTCAACACCACCAACAATAAAGGTATCACCTTGGCCAGTCATAATCGCACGAGCAGCCTGATGTAGGGCATCCATAGATGAACCACATAAACGGTTTACGGTAACAGCACCGACTTGTTTTGGAATGCCAGCGAGTAGGGCGGCGTTACGGGCAATATTAAAGCCTTGCTCTAGGGTTTGCTGCACACAACCCCACATCACATCTTCGATGGTGTTTGGGTCAAGCTTTGGGTTGCGCTCAAGTAGCGACTTCATTAGTTCAGCAGAAAGAGTTTCTGCGCGTACATTTCTAAATACTCCAGCCTTTGAGCGACCCATTGGAGTACGAATGCAATCTACGATAACGGCGTTTTTCATTGTTCTAATCCTTCCTGCTTAAGCCTGCTGGTAGTAGCTGCCATTGTTGGCGGCAAGTTCGCGCATAGTGTCGGTCACTTGGTATAGACCACCTAGGTGTGCATATTTGTCGGCAAGCGCGACAAAGTTAGCGACGCCCATAGTATCTAGGTAGCGGAACACGCCGCCTCTAAATGGTGGGAAACCAAGGCCGTAAACTAGGCCCATATCCGCTTCAGCAGGCGAAGCGATAATTCCTTCTTCAAGACAGCGTACTGTCTCAATAATCATAGGGATCATAGTGCGAGCGATGATCTCATCTGATTCAAATGCTTTCTGTTCACCAAACTCAGCTTGTAGTAACTCATAGCTGGTTGGGTCTAAATCTTTCTTTGGCTTACCACGACGGTCAACTGAGTACTGATAGAAACCTTTACTGTTCTTCTGGCCGAAACGCTCAGCTTCGAACATCACATCGATGGCATCTTTACCAGTTTTCCCCATACGGTCTGGGAAGCCTTCAGCCATTACTGCTTGTGCATGATGGCCAGTATCAAGGCCGACAACGTCGAGCAGGTAAGCAGGGCCCATTGGCCAACCAAACTGCTTCTCCATCACTTTGTCGATAGCAGCAAAATCGGCGCCATCGGCAAGCAGGCCACTAAAGCCGGCAAAGTACGGGAAGAGTACACGGTTAACGAAAAAGCCTGGGCAGTCATTAACTACGATAGGTGTCTTACCCATCTTGCTGGCGTAAGCCACAACTGAGGCAACGGTTTCATCTGAGCTGTTCTCACCGCGAATGACTTCGACTAGCGGCATCTTGTGCACAGGGTTGAAGAAGTGCATACCACAGAAACGCTCAGGCTTTTTAAGGCTCTTAGCCAGTAGGTTGATAGAGATAGTCGAAGTGTTTGAGGTGATGATGGCATCTTCACTGACATGCTGTTCAACTTCCGCCAGTACCATAGATTTAACTTTTGGATGCTCGACAACGGCTTCAACCACCACGTCAGCATCTTTTACTGGGGCATAGTCCAGTGCTGGAGTGATGTTGTTCAGTACTGCAGCCATCTTAGCAGGGGTTGAACGGCCACGCTTAACTTGTGCCGTAAGCAGCTTAGCGGCTTCGCCCAAACCTAAATCCAATGCAGGTTGAGCGATATCCTTCATTACAATTGGTGTACCTTTGCTGGCACTTTGGTAAGCGATACCGCCACCCATGATACCTGCGCCAAGTACTGCAGCTGAGTTAACTTTCTTAGCTAACTTGCCCGCTTTCTTAGCCTTACCCTTTACGAGCTGATCATTGAGGAAGATGCCAATCAATGCTTGTGCGACTTCTGTTTTAGCTAGCTTGATGAACGCTTGATGCTCCACTTGAAGCGCACCAGCACGATCTAACTGAGCGGCTTGTTCGATGACACTAATTACTGCCATTGGTGCAGGGTAGTGTTTACCAGCTACTTTAAACACCATGCCTTTAGCTGTGGCGAAAGACATCATGGCTTCAAGCTTTGGTAGTGTTAGCGGCGCCTGTTTCTTAGCGCGGCGAGTCTGCCAATCTAGCTTCTCTATTAGGGCATCTTTTAGCATTTTCAACGCTGCAGGTTTAAGTTGCTCTGGAGCTACAACTGCGTCAATCGCGCCGACTTTAAGTGCCGCTTCTGGACGTTGGTCTTTACCCGATGTGATCCATTCAAGTGCGTTGTCGGCACCGATCACGCGAGGTAAACGTACCGTACCACCAAAGCCTGGAATAATTCCCAGCTTAGTCTCTGGTAGACCTATGCGGGCAGTGGTGTCTGCTATACGGAAGTCTGTAGCTAGAATGGTTTCGCAGCCTGCGCCTAGTGCAAAACCATTAATTGCCGAAATTGTTGGGAAGGGTAGATCTTCTAGCTTGTTGAAAACCACATTGGCTTGCTCTAACCAAGACTGTAAGACCGTGTCCTCTTCAGCAAATAATCCTAGAAACTCAGTGATATCGGCGCCAACGACGAAAGCGTCTTTGGCCGAACTTAACATAAGTGCTTTGATGCTAGAATCTTGTTTGATGCTGTCGAGTGCAGCATTTAATGAGTCGATGGTTTCTCTGTCGAACTTATTAACCGAGCCTTGTGCCTTGAAGCACAGGTGGGCGATATTGTCTTCGAGTAACTCAACCTCAATTGTAGGGCTTTGGTAGATCATTGCTTGCTTCCTTATAGCTTAAGTTCACTATCCAGATCACTAATGATTTTATTATCTGAATGTGACTTTCTTTGTCACAGCAGCCTAGGCCATCATTTGACCAGTTACTGCTCAGTGTGCGACGAATCACAAAAAATTACAACACTCAATTTAAACGACCGTTTAGTTTTGTGCGTGTATAAAGTTGTGAGCCTTAAAAATCAGCGTGTTAGTTACTATTGTTGCAATGGCAATATTTGAGTTTACAGCAGAGAGTTTAGTCATAAAAAGGAATAATGAGTTTGAAGAAAAAATTTTTTTAGCGATGTGATAGACTGAACCGATGTCGAAAATTTGGCTAAATAATAACAATAGGGTAACCCTCATGGAACAGTTAGCGCGCCTCTATCATGACCATATTCAAGTGCTTAATCAGCGTGTCAGCGAAATCATTTCTCGTGAAAACTTATCGGGTCTCGTCATCCATTCAGGTCAGCCACATAGACAGTTTTTAGATGATATGGATTACCCATTTAAGGTGAACCCACACTTTAAAGCTTGGTTGCCGGTCATCGAAAACCCAAATTCATGGTTGGTGATAAACGGCAGTGATAAGCCCCTATTGATTTTTTATCGCCCGGTAGATTTTTGGCACAAGGTTGCCGATGAGCCGAGTGACTTTTGGGCCGAGCATGTCGACATCAAGTTTCTAACTAAGGCCGACAAAGTAGCCGAATATCTGCCAGCGGGTATCGATAATTGGGCCTATATTGGTGAGCATTTAGATGTTGCCGATGTGCTGGGTTTTAGCAGGCGTAATCCTGATTCAGTATTGAGCTATCTCAACTATCACCGCGCGACCAAAACCGATTATGAGTTAGCCTGTATGCGTAAAGCTAATGAAATAGCGGTGACCGGGCATCAAGCGGCTAAAACAGCATTCTATAATGGTGCGAGTGAATTTGAGATCCTACAGGTCTATCTGTCGGCAATCTCACAAGGTGAAAACCAAGTCCCCTATAGCAGCATCGTTGCGCTAAATGAAAACTCCGCCATCTTACATTACACCGCGCTTGAATATACGAGCCCAGCGCAGCGGCGTTCATTCTTGATCGACGCAGGCGCTAACTATAATGGTTATGCCTCCGATATTACCCGTAGCTATTCATTTGAGAAGAACATCTTCGATGATCTGATCACCGCAATGGACAATATGCAGCTACAGATCATAAGCATGATGAAGCCTGGTGTGAGCTATGCTGAATTACACATACAAACTCATTATAAGCTAGCGCAGATCTTGCTGGATTTTGATATTGTCAGCGGCGATGTTCAGGGCCTTGTCGAACAGGGAATTACTCGAGTCTTTTTCCCCCATGGTTTAGGCCATATGTTAGGCATACAAGTGCACGATATGGGAGGTTTCCTCAGCGATGAAAAGGGCACTCATGTCGCAGCACCTGAGGCACATCCATTCTTACGTTGTACTCGAGAACTTGATATCAACCAAGTACTGACGATAGAGCCGGGTGTTTATATTATCGATTCGCTACTCGCAGAGTTAAAACAGGATCAGAGGCAATCACAGATCAATTGGAATACCGTTGATGTCTTAAGGCCGTTTGGTGGTATTCGCATCGAAGATAATGTAATTGTTCATGGCGATCGTATCGAGAATATGACCCGTAATTTGGGTTTGAATCGTTAACCTAATGAGAGAAGCGTTTTGAGTGAGAGTTATCTCATCCCTGCAGCGGAATTATTGATAGAAGAAGAGATAAAGCATAGTCGCTTTATCTCTTTTCTATTCCACTGCCAGTCAGCTGAAGAGCTTAAGTGTGTACTCACTAATGTAAAGGTTGAGTACCCAGGAGCTAACCATTACTGCTATGCGTTTGTTGGTGGTGCACCCAATGACAGTGTCAATATGGGGTCTAGTGATGATGGTGAGCCTTCCGGTAGTGCTGGTCGCCCCATGTTGGCTGCCTTACAAGGAGCAAACATTGGTGAGCTGGGCGCGATAGTAATTCGTTACTTTGGTGGCACCAAGTTAGGCGTGGGGGGATTAGTTCGAGCCTATAGCTCAGGTATTAAACAGGCTATTGTACAACTCGAAACCCAACTGAAGCAGATCCGTTATCCGGGAAGCTTGGTGTGTGAATATCATCAACTCAAAGATGTTGAACATCTATTCACTCAGTTTGATGTATTGATTGAAGATAAGCTGTTTAGCGACAAGATTGTTATTCAGTTTGCCATCCCTAAGGCTTTTAAACAGCAACTGAAGCTTGATTTGGCGACTCTGAGTAAGGGGCAGCTAAAAGCGGAGTTTGAAGAGTAAGCGCCATATTTGTTAGTTGTACCAGTTAAAGCAATGACAAATTTTATGGATTAACAAGTTTTTTCAAGCTTGATAATCGGTTATGAACATTCATTATTAAGTGTGCGAGAATGCGCTATAGCATAAGCGCTAGTGATGGGAATCAATGCAATATCGAACAATTATAAGAATCACAGGCCTGTTAATGGGGCTGTTTTCTTTATCTTTACTTCCTCCAGCCCTTGTCGCCGTTATCTATAAAGATGGCGGTGGTATGGCCTTTATTCAGGCATTTGTGTTGTGCCTGATCTTGGGCTTTGGACTTTGGTACCCTAACCGTGCACACCGCAAGGACTTGCGGACCCGAGAGGGCTTCCTATTGGTAGTGATGTTTTGGGTGGTACTGGGCTCCATTGGTGCCGTGCCATTTATCTTCTCTGGTCAACCCTCTCTCAGTTTAACCGACAGTTTCTTTGAATCTTTTTCGGCGCTGACTACCACTGGTGCCACGGTGATTGTGGGTCTAGATAGTCTGCCCAAGGCGATTCTATTCTATCGACATCTACTACAGTGGCTAGGTGGTATGGGGATCATCGTACTTGCTGTGGCGATTCTACCCGTACTCGGTGTAGGAGGCATGCAGCTGTATCGAGCTGAAATGCCGGGGCCAGTGAAAGACAGTAAGATGACGCCGAGGATTGCCGAGACCGCCAAGGCGCTGTGGTATATCTATTTAGCGCTAACGGTCGCCTGCGCAGTTGCTTATTGGCTGGCGGGAATGGATACATTTGACGCTATCTGTCACTCATTCTCGACCATTGCGATTGGTGGTTTCTCTACTCATGATGCCAGTATGGGTTACTTCGATAGCCCTACAATCAACATGATTTGCGTGGTGTTCCTATTGATTGCTGCGCTCAATTTTAGTCTGCACTTTGCGGCATTTTCTCGTCGCGGTATTAACCTGCGAGTTTATTTTCGCGACGCAGAATTTAAGGTGTTGATCGCTATTCAGTTGGTGCTAACGGCTATCTGTTTTGTCACCCTCTATGGCTCAGGGATCTATGATTCGGCCGAGGAAACCTTCGATTACGCTCTGTTTCAGGCGGTATCAATTTCAACTACCGCAGGCTTCGGCACTGAAAGTTTCCATGCTTGGCCTTTGTTCTTACCGATCCTACTGATTTTTTCGAGTTTTATAGGTGGCAGCGGTGGCTCAACCGCAGGTGGTATTAAAGTCATTCGAGTGATTCTATTGCTGCTACAAGGCTCGCGTGAACTTAAGCGTCTAGTTCATCCTCGTGGCATGTTCTCTATTCGAATCAGCGGTAACGCACTGCCAGATAGGGTTATCGATGCGGTCTGGGGGTTCTTCTCGGCTTATGCTTTGGTGTTTGTTGTTTGCATGTTGATCTTGATGGCTTTGGGAATGGATGCCATCACAGCTTTTAGTGCAACGGCGGCTTGTTTGAACAACCTCGGCCCAGGCTTAGGTGAGGTTGCTAGTAACTACGCCAGTATCGGTGATGGTGAAAAATGGGTACTGCTATTCGCCATGCTATTCGGTCGTTTAGAAGTGTTTACTTTACTTATTTTGTTTACGCCAACATTCTGGAAAAACTAAATCTTTGTAAAAATACTGACATGGTAACGCTAACTCAGTTAGCGTTAATTATTAGCTAGTATATTGATAAGCGGGTAGGCCATTAGGCATTGCTTGAATTGAGTTTCAATCTAGTTTGAATCGGAAAATAGTAGGAAGTTAATGAACAAAACACTAATTATTTATTCGACAGTCGATGGCCAAACCAAAGCGATTTGTGAGCAGATAAAGAGGATTAATCAAGAGCAAGGAGCCAAGGTAACACTGGCTTCTCTTGAGGACGCTGAAACCTTAGGTTTAGCGCAATTTGATAAGATCTTAGTGGCTGCGAGTATTCGTTATGGTAAGCATAGACCTGCACTTTACCAGTTCATTAATCGCCATCACGCGGTACTAGATGCCAAGCATAATGCTTTTTTCACTGTAAATGTGGTGGCGCGAAAACCTGAGAAAAACACTCCAGAAACCAATCCCTATATGAAGAAGTTTTTGGAATTATCACTGTGGCAGCCGCAGCAGTTAGCAGTGTTCGCAGGCAAGATTGATTACCCAAAATACCGCCTATTCGATAAGGTGATGATCCGCTTTATCATGTGGATGACGAAAGGGCCGACCGATACTAGCGGTACCTTTGAGTTTACTGACTGGAACAAGGTCGATGAGTTTGCCCGTGCTTTTGCTGAGCGGTGATCTGACTTTAAACCCTAAAACAAAAAAGCCTGCTCGATGCAGGCTTTTTTGTATCTAGATGTCTTGTCCTGAAATGTGTTTACACATTTAGGACTTTATAATGACTACACCAATACCAGCCCGCGTTAAGCGAACACAGCGAGATTATTCGTTAGGCTTTAAATTACAAGTTGTAGCTGCCGTAGAAAAAGGCGATATGACTTATAAACAAGCTCAAACAACCTATGGCATCCAAGGTCGCTCCACGGTACTTACTTGGCTTAGAAAGCACGGTAAGATGGACTGGACTCAACCAGTGAGAATGACTATGCCAAAAACAACTAAAGCTAAAGAAACCCCAGCTCAAAAGATTAAGCGCCTTGAAAAAGAGCTGGAAGATGAGCACTTACGTAATCTATTACTCAATGAAGCCGTTGATATTATTGATGCAGAATATGGAGCTGGCCTTAGAAAAAAGTACTTAGCCAGGGAGCGAGAAGTCTTCAAAAACAGAAAGTAACGAGCTTAAATCGCGCTTGTAAGCTTCTGGGTATAACAAGACAAGCTATCTATCAAAGAGAACGAAGAGCGAATTGTAGAGCAATGGAGTTAGCCCCTGTAAGAGCGATGATACTAGATATCCGTCGGTTTATGCCTCGGATTGGTGGCAAGAAACTCTACTTTTTACTTAAACCTAAGTTCATCGAGAAAGGGATTAAACTTGGGCGCGATAACTTCTTTAGTTACTTGAAAAGTGAAGGCTTGTTAGTCAAACCTAAGCGTAATTATACCAAGACGACTAACAGTAAACATTGGATGAAGAAACATCCAAATTTACTGAAAGAGTTAGTGCCAACAGCACCTGAAGAGGTGTTTGTTAGTGATATAACATATGTGCAATCAGAGCAAGGCATACATTATCTATCATTGGTAACTGACGCGTTCAGTCGTAAAATAATGGGATATGAATTAAGTAATGAAATGAAAGCTACAGACGTAGTCAAAGCGTTAGAAATGACGATAAGTAATCGGCAGTATCAACATCGAGCAGTGCATCACTCAGACAGAGGGTTACAGTATTGCTCTGCCGTTTATCAGTTAGCGTTGCAAAGAAGTGACATCCGCGCATCAATGACCGATGGATATGACTGCTACCAAAACGCACTAGCAGAACGTATAAATGGGATATTAAAGCAAGAGTTTCTATTATCTCCTTGCTGCAACCTTAATGAGTTAAAGCAACTCGTTGAGGAGTCAATTTTTATATACAATGAGCTGAGACCGCACTTAAGCTTGGGTATGAAAACACCTAATCAAGTGCATAAAAAAGACCAGCAGCAGAAGCTACTGGTCTAGTAAAAACCGTCAACCTATTTCAGGACGGGACAAGAATACTATCGGCTCTTAAAGAGAGTGAGTTAAGCGCAGTATTTACGATGCAATATAGAGATAACTTCGGTGACTTGCTCGTTCTTTAATGCGTAATAAACCACTTGAGAACTCTTGCGGGTCGCGACCAAGTCTTCTGAACGTAATACGGCTAAATGCTGTGATAGGGCTGATTGGCTGAGAGGAACCGTTTTATTTAGCTCAGTTACGCTAAGCTCTTTATCCAGCAGCAAGCATAAAATCATTAATCTATATGGGTTTGCGATAGCCTTAAGCCATTTTGCTGCACTCTCGGCATTGGTGACCATTGCGCTGGCGTCGATTTCTTTTTGCATACGATTACTTACTCCATCGCCTTTAATTAGTTTATTCTAATTGAGTCAGTCTTATAAAACAATCTACTTGTGGAGCATACTTGTAGAGGACTGTTATCTCAATTATTGATGTTGATAATATGAGCTACACCTAATTTGTGATCCATTCTCCTTTAAAAACTGAGATTTGCTGTAACAATGTATCAATAGAAAATTCTCAATTGGAATCAAGATGAAATCAGTTCTGGTACTTTACTATTCTCGCGGTGGACATACTGCCAGAATTAGCCGCGCCATGGCCGATCACCTTATGAGTGAAGGGCACCAGTGCGAAATGATGCATATCAGTGAGGCTAAGGCTGAAGGCGTCGATTGGGCTAAGTATGATGTGGTCGCGTTAGGAGCCTGTGTGCTTTACGGTAGTTACCATAAGTCAGTGTTTGAATTTGTCGAACAGCATCAAGCAGAGTTAAGCGCTAAAGCATCTAGCTTCTTTAGTGTTAATGTTGTGGCGCGTAATCCTGAGAAGCGTGTGCCGGAAAATAATAAATATCTACAGAAGTTTATTGAGCTAGCGGCTTGGAAACCAACAGACGTTAAGGTGATTGCTGGTAAGGTAGATTATCCAGCTTGGCGTTGGTACGACAGAATGATGATCCAGCTGATCATGAAAATCACCAATGGCCCAACCGACCCAAAAGCTGTGATTGATTACACCGATTGGGAAGATGTGAAGGTCTATGCAGACCACCTAGTGAGTTTAGCTAAATAAGCACACCAATCAAAAAAGCCGCAATTAATGCGGCTTTTTTGTGTTTGAAGCTTGTCTAGTACTTCCAGAAACTAGGATGGAAAAGGACTGCGACGGTTAAGATCTCAAGGCGGCCTAGTAGCATGCCGATAGCTAATGCCCATTTTGCAACATCTGGTAGAGATGAGAAGTTGCCTGCAGGCCCTATGGTGCTACCTAATCCTGGGCCAACATTGGTGACTGCGGTAATGGCGCCGGTAAAGCTAGTGACGGGATCGAGTCCTGTTAACACCAAAATGATGGATAGCAGCACTATCACCAGTACAAATAGCAGAATGAAAGTGACTAGTGAGCGGACAATATCTCCACGAACAATATGGTTGTTATAGCGTTCTTTGAACACACCGTTAGGGTGGAATTGCTGCTTAAGTTGCTCACGCATAATCACGCCGGCAATTTGAAAGCGAAAGATCTTGATGCCGCCAGAGGTTGACCCCGAACAGCTACCGACAAACATCAGGAATAGAAACACAATATTCGCCAATGCTCCCCAAGCGGTGTAGTCGGTAAGGCCATAGCCTGTGGTTGTTACCACAGATACTACGTTAAAGCTGGCCAAGCGCAGCGCATCTAAAGGTGCTATCCCTCTGCTGCTCCAAAGCCATAAGGCGAGTGCACAAGAAACGAAAGCCACAAACTTGAGAAAGCCTTTTACCTGGGCGTCGTTCCACACTTTTACCGAACGTTGCTGCACCATATAGACGAACATAAGCAGCGGCAATCCGCCAGCGAGCATAAAGGTGGTGCCGACCCAGTGAGCTTCATTGGAAAATGCTGCCATGGATTGATCTGAAGTGGAGTAGCCGCCTGTAGATAGGGTTGTCATGGCATGGTTGATAGCTTGGAACCAGTTCATGCCGCTGCCGTGATATGCCAAGAAGCATAAGAATGTCAGTAGGCAATAAACAATAAATAGGTTCTTGGCCATGTGTTGGGTACGGGGGGTGGTTTTGTCGCTCCAGTCTGAAGACTCGGTTCTAAATAGCCGCATACCACCAACATTTAAGAAGGGCAGTACGGCTACTGCCATCACGATAAAACCGATCCCACCGAGCCATTGTAGTAATGAGCGCCAGATCAGAATGCTGTGATCCATGGTGTCTAGCCCCGACAACACGGTAGACCCCGTGGTGGTGATCCCCGACATGGTTTCGAAGAAGGCGTCGGTGTAGTTGATGCCGTGATACAGGGTAAAGGGCATTGCCGCAAAAAGACTGACGATGAGCCAAGTGAGGCAGGTTAGTAGAAACATATCTCGAATATTGAGATGTAGTTTACGGCTCTGACCTTGATGCATACAAAAGCTGGCTGCGCTACCAGCAGCCAAGGAGGAGATCATGAATGCACCAACAGTCTCTTCACCATAATAGAGGGCGAAGGCTCCGGGAATTAACATAAACGCGGTCAGCGTCGATAGGAAAATTCCCAGAATAAACAGTAGAGGACGATAGTTCAGCACTATTCCGCTCCTGAAGGTTTTTTAAAAGAAGAAAGCACTCGGTTGGAACAGTTTCTCAACTTCACCAATAAACTTCTTGTTTACTAAGAAGAGGATGACGTGATCACCTTGTTCGATAACGGTTTTATCGTGGGCCATCAGTACTTCTTCATCACGCACGATAGCGCCAATGGTGGTGCCGGGTGGCAGTTTGATTTCGCTGATCTGCTTACCCACAACTTTAGATGTATTAGAGTCACCGTGAGCAATCGCTTCGATGGCCTCTGCTGCACCGCGACGCAGTGAGTAAACGTTACAAATATCACCTTGGCGAATATGGGTTAGTAGCGCTGAGATGGTTGCTTGCTGCGGTGAGATGGCGATATCGATATTGGCTTCTTGCACGATATCAACATAGGCTTCACGCTGGATCAGCACCATGACTTTCTTCGCCCCCATACGCTTGGCGAGCAAGGCGGCCATGATATTGGCTTCATCGTCGTTAGTCACCGCAATAAACACATCTGTTTGGTCGATATGTTCTTCGAGTAACAACTCTTGATCCGATGCATCACCACAAAATACCGTGGTGTTCTCAAGCTTTTCTGATAACTCTTCGGCGCGTTCTTGCTTACGCTCAATCAGCTTCACTGAATGGTTACGTTGCAATTGCTTCGCTAGGCCTAAACCGATATTACCACCGCCGGCAATCATAATGTTGCGGTAGGAGTTATCTAGCTTTTGCATCTCACTCATTACCGCACGCACATGGCGGCTGTCGGCAACGAAGAAGACTTCGTCATCGGCTTCGATAATCGTGGTACCGCGGGGCATAATAGGGCGACCTTGTCTAAAAATGGCCGCGACCCGGGTATCAATATTGGGCATATGTTCACGTAAAGCAGCTAAGGCGTTACCCACTAATGGGCCACCATAGTATGCACGAACGGCCACGAGACTAAGTCGGCCTTCAGCAAACTCCAGCACTTGTAGTGCACCAGGGTATTCAACTAGGCGGCCGATATAAGCGGTGACTAGTTGCTCTGGTGCAATCAGCTCATCAATAATAAAGCCGCCTCGCGGGCGATTGTCTGCATTTTTGGTTTCGCTGTCGATAAACAGCTTGTCGCGCAAACCTAGGTATTGTTCTGAACGAATTCGGGCAATTTTGGTGGGAGTACCATAGAGCGAGTAGGCAATCTGACATGCGGCCATATTACATTCGTCACTATTGGTCACCGCGATCAGCATATCAGCGTCTTCGGCTCCCGCCTCTTTTAATACACTTGGGTGAGCACCGTGACCCACGACCACCCTTAAATCGTACTTATCTTGCAAAGTACGCAGGCGATTTTTGTCATTATCGACAATGGTGATGTCATTGTTTTCGCCAACTAAGTTTTCGGCTAATGTGCCGCCAACTTGTCCTGCACCCAAAATGATAATTTTCATTGCCGTTCTAATCCTTCACTAGGCGAGCGTAATAAAAGCCGTCCATGTTGTCTTGTCCTGGAACAATCTGCCAGCCGATATCGTCTGGGTTGGCTTGCTCTTCTATTGGCACTAAGGTCGCATCAGGTGTTCTGGCTAAGAAGGCGCTGACTTGATCTTTATTTTCTTGAGGCAAAATCGAACATGTTGCGAATAAGAGTGTGCCACCGGGCTTTAACCACTTCCAGCAATGATCGAAAATTTGTGACTGTAATTGCGCCAACTCTTCGATGTCGTTGTTCTTTCTTAGCCACTTAATATCTGGGTGACGACGAATAACACCTGTTGCCGAACAAGGCGCATCGAGCAAGATACGGTCAAATTTGTCACCTTGCCACCATGAGTCAATATTGGCGGCATCGCCATGCACTAACTCAGCTTTGAGTGACAATCTATCAAGGTTTTGCTGCACACGTTCGAGGCGTTTAGCGTCGAAATCTACCGCTACCAGCTTAATGTTGGGTGCAAGTTCTAGCAGGTGGCAAGTTTTACCGCCGGGTGCCGCACAAGCATCAAGTACTAGCTCGTCGCCCTGCGGTGCCAGTAGCGTTGCTGCCCATTGAGCTGCGCCATCTTGCACCGAGGCTGCGCCAGTTTCAAAACCTGGTAGTTGCATTACATCACGTGGGCTAGATAATAAAATCGAGTCTGGGCTGTTACCGGCCTGCGCTTCTATCTCTAATCCAGCCAGTGCTAGTAGGTAAGTCTCTCTGGTTTGCGATTGCTGATTGTTACGCAGCCACATAGGCGGACGTTCGTGACTCTGCTCAATAACACTTTGCCAGTTATCAGGGTAGGCATCCTTTAAACGCTTAATGATCCAAGCTGGGGTGTTATAGGCTAAGGTGTCGTTGTCTGTCGCTAATGGTTTTTCTTGGCGTTGAATATTACGCAAGACACCATTAACGACCTTAACTAAACCTTCAAACTTTAGCTGACGACAGGCTTCAGCCGTTTCAGATATTGCCGCGTGGCTAGGAATACGCGTGAAGTACAGCTGGTAGCAGCCAATCAGCAGCAATTGGTGCACAATGCGCTGCTTACCCTTCATCTGCTTGCTCATGCAATCGCTGACTTGCTTGTCTAGTTGTGGCAAATGACGCATCACGCCATAGCAAAGCTCGGCAAGTAGCGCCTTGTCTTTGCCACTGTCGAGATGTCTTTGCTGATCGGGTAGCGCCACAGAAAGTGAGATACCTTTTTCTAGCACCTGAAAAACGACCTTAGCGGCCAAAGCTCTTAAGTTCATTAGCGATTAAGCCTCTTGATTGTCGGTGCTAGCGAGCACTGTGCCTGGGGTAAACCAGTCGGCTCTAGAGTTTAGAATGTCGGCAACACTTAACGGTTTCTTACCTGGTAACTGCATCTGGGTGATGGTTAATACGCCTTCGCCTGTCGCAATGCTGATGCCGCTTTTATCTGCCGATAATATGGTGCCGGGTTGCTGTGAACTGGTCTCATCACTAACAGAACTTTGCCATACCTTGATGGTATTGCCTTCATGTTCGTAGTGGCTAACAGGCCAAGGGTTAAAGGCACGAATTTCACGCCATAATGCTGAAGCTGGCTTAGACCAATCTAGACGGGCCTCCTCTTTTGAAAGCTTTTCGGCGTAGTTAGCTAGGCTCTCGTCTTGCTTCTCTGCTGGAAGGGTGCCTTCAGCAATGCCTGCTAGTGCTTCTACTAGTGCCGTCGGGCCTTGCTCTGCTAGTTTTTCATAAAGAGTTGAAGAGGTGTCATTGTCTTCAATAGGAAGCAGAGTCTTAAGTAGCATGTCACCGGTATCTAGACCAATATCCATCTGCATGATGGTCACGCCAGTTTCAGTATCGCCGGCCCACAATGCACGTTGGATCGGGGCTGCACCACGCCAGCGTGGTAAGATAGAACCGTGCACATTGATACAACCTAGGCGTGGGGTGTCTAGCACCACTTTTGGCAAGATAAGACCATAAGCCACCACAACCATGATATCGGCGTTTAATGCTGCAAGTTCTGCTTGGGCGTCTTCGTCACGTAGGGATTTAGGCTGAAAAACTGCAATGTCATTTTCAAGCGCTAATGCCTTGACTGGACTCGCTTGCAGTTTTTTACCACGGCCGGCAGGTCTATCTGGCTGGGTGTAGACTGCGATCACATTGTGCTCTGAGTCGATTAGCGCTTGAAGATGGCGTGCAGCAAAATCGGGTGTTCCTGCAAAAATGACATTTAATGGTTTCAAAAATTTATCCTTGTTTCGCTTCGAGACGAGCCGCTTTTTCGAGTTTCTGCTTGATACGTTGACGCTTTAGAGGCGATAGATAGTCAACAAACAGCTTGCCCGATAGGTGGTCTAATTCATGCTGTAAACAGATAGCGAATAAGCCATCGGCTTCCAAGGTGAACTCTTTACCATCACGATCTAGCGCCTTGATGGTGACAAATTCGGCGCGGTCCACTTTTGCGTAAACACCTGGGACAGATAGGCACCCCTCTTCGTTACAGAAGTCACCACTCTTGGCGGTAATTTCAAGATTGATGAACACTTTAGGGCGTTCAACCTCATCTTGAAGGTCCATAACGATAAGTTGATGGTGATAATCAACCTGTGTTGCCGCTAGGCCAATTCCCTTCTCTTCATACATAGTTTCGAACATATCGTCGATTTGTGTTTGAAGGGCAGGGTTAAACTCTGTGATCGGCTGTGCAACTGTTCGTAATCTTTCGTCGGGAAAACGTAAAACTTTTAATAAACTCATACCTAAACTCTTAACAAGTCTGTCAAATTTGAGCCAGTTAGTTATACTGACTTTGGCTAATGGCTCAATTTTAGTCGTTAGCGGCATTCAATAACAGCAAAAGCTCTACATATACTCTAATAAAAGAGCAAATAGCATGGGTACCCTGATGAAACGGTTAATATTACTTGCTTCACTTATAATTGGTTGCACTTCTGTTTTCGCTGATACTTTAACGCTAAAGTCGGGGCATCCTGATTCTTATGTGGTTCAAAAAGGCGATACGCTTTGGGATATCTCTGCATCTTTTCTTAACGATCCATGGCGTTGGCCTAAGTTGTGGGGAGTCAATCCGCAAGTAGCTAACCCCCATTTGATTTACCCCGGAGATAGGCTGACCATAGTTTTTATCGATGGTGAACCACGCCTAGTAGTTAAGCCCCATGTTAGAAAGAGTCCTCAAGGGCGTATTTCGGCTAAAGGTGGTGCTATTCCGGCGATAGATCTTTCTCTTATTCAACCCTATTTATTACAACATCGCGTGGTCGATGCCGATTGGTTTGAGCTGCAGCCAAAAGTGATGGGTGGTGAGAGTCCCTCAAATTTCCATGTCGTTAATGACATTATTTATGTGCAGGGGGAGCTGACTGTTGGCGATAAGTTTGGCGTCTACCTAGATGGCCGTACCTTTAAGAATAGTGACGGTGATAACTTAGGTTTAGAAGTGATTTTGTCTGCCTCAGGTCGAGTGGTTGAGTCTGGGCCTATCTCCAAGGTGGAGCTGCTGAGCAGCTTGAGGGAGACCGCTGCCGGTTACCGTGTACTACCTATCGAAGATGATTTGTTAATGTCGGCGTATTTTATGCCTCGTGCGGCAGAGTTAACTGAGCCCGCGACGGTTCTCGCTTCGGGGAAGAGCATTCGAGAAATGGGTAAACTGGATGTAGTTTACTTAGATCGTGGTGCAGTAGACGGACTCGAAACTGGGCATGTGTTCTCAATCTTTAAAGATGGCGACGTTGTAGTGATCGATGGTGATGGCATACCTGTACAGCCCCATGATCGCAATCGCTACGAGAAGATGCTCGCCAATATCTCTTCTGACAGCGCAGTTAAGATGCCGGATCTTTACCGCGGTAAATTGATGGTGTTTAAAGTTTTCGATAAAACCAGCATGGGTATTATCTTAGTCAACGAGCGTCCTGTGCGAGTGGCTGATAAGTTAGCGATACCTGATTCGCTGTTCCGTAGCGAGTAGACTAGAGTTAGTTATAGTTTTTCTTTCGATGCCATCTTGATGATGGCATCGACTTTTTATAAGGACAAACTATTAACGACAGACTGGTCGATTGGCTAGTTGTTTCAGCGGTATCTGGGCTAGGACCGGCTCGGATTAAACAATTAATAAATTACATGGATGTAACCGAACTGAGGCAAAGATTGACGCATGAGCCACAAGCGTTGCCTTTACCAGAGTCGTTACTACAATCTCATCTTACTCCCGATCATGCTTTAGTTGATGCGGCCTTAGCATGGCAGCAAGCCGAAGCACATCATCACCTTATCTGCCTTGGTGATGCTAATTACCCTCCATTATTGAAACAGATTAACGATCCTCCCCCTGTACTGTTTTTAAAGGGCAATACAGATGCTTTATTGTTTCCTGCTATGGCTGTTGTAGGAAGCCGTCTGGCCACTCCCGGCGGTAAGAGGATGGCGCATGAGTTAACAACGGAATTAGCCCTAAATGGCATGGCTATTACGAGTGGCATGGCTTTAGGGATTGATGGGGTGGCTCATCGAGCAGCGATAGAGATTAATAAACCCAGTATCGCCGTACTCGGTACAGGGGTTGATGTTATCTATCCCAAGCGGCACCGTGATATTTATAATGGCATTCAAGAGGATGGGTGTGTGCTCTCAGAGTTTTGGCCTGAGGTGAAGCCTTTTTCTGGAAATTTTCCGAAACGAAACCGTATTATCAGCGGTCTAACTATAGGAACATTAGTGGTTGAAGCAAGCCTGAGAAGTGGTTCATTGATCACTGCGCGACTTGCTAATGAACAGGGGCGAGAGGTATTTGCCGTTCCGGGAAGCGTACTAAGTGGTCAGAGCGAGGGTTGCCATAAGTTATTGCGTGAAGGTGCCAAGTTGGTCGAGACTTTGACTGACATTTTAGAAGAAGTGACTTCTTTATCGCACTTTCACCTTGAAGAAGTTAAAGCGTGCCACCATATAGAGGGGGAAAGCGCCTCTGATTTGCCATTTTCCTCGCTGTTAGCTAGTGTTGGCTATGAGACCACAACAATAGATGATGTGGTCGAGCATAGTGGAAAAACCATAGAGCTAGTATTGGAGCAATTGCTTGAACTCGAGCTGCAGGGTTGGATTTCTGCAGTCCCTGGTGGTTACATAAGACTAAAGAGGAGCTAGCCATGTTTGATATCCTCATGTATTTGTTTGAAAACTATGTGCATAGTGAAGTCGAATTATTAGTAGATGAAGACGAACTCACGAAAGAACTGACTCGCGCTGGATTTCATCAAAGTGAAATCATTAAGGCACTCTCCTGGTTAGAGCGGTTAGCTGACCTACAGGAAGCGGGTACGCCTTATCTCTGCAATCATGATCAGCAATCATTCCGTATTTACACTAAAGCCGAGATGGAAAAAATTGACGTCGAGAGTCGTGGTTTTTTACTGTTTTTAGAGCAGATTAAAGTGCTCAGTGTAGAGATCCGCGAAATGGTCATTGACCGAGTGATGGAAATTGATGAGCCGACCTTGAACCTTGATGATATTAAATGGGTTATCTTGATGGTGCTATTTAATGCTCCGGGTCATGAATCTGCCTACGAGCAGATGGAAGATCTTATCTTTGAGCAACCCGATGGCCGCTTACACTCATAATGAGCGACATGAATAAAAGAAAGGAGGCCTAAGCCTCCTTTTTTGTGTCCGGAACACTTATGCCAATTTACCATGGATGGAGCCAAATTGGCTTTGTACATGGAAGTCGGCTATTCCCTCTAACATCAGCCTGAACGCAGGGATAGCGTAGGAAGGGGTTTGTGTCCGGCGATAAATGTTCCATACATTTATTCGCATTTCCTCTATCCCTAGAGGTCAGAACACTTATGCCAATTTGCCACGGATGGACACAAATTGGCGTTGTGCCTAGAACTTCAGATGGTTCTCACCATGGGCTAAATGCTGTGGCTGCAAATAGTCACGGTAGTCATATCTACCCTGCTTGTGCAGTCTTGGCTTTGCTTCCTCTTCACTATCATTAAAGGCATTAACCTGAGTGTTTAACCAATCGGCAAACTGGGGTTGATGTTCAGTCAATGAAGCCATTAGCTGGTCATAGCCTTCAAAGTAGTCGGTTTTAAGGTAATGGCTTAACTGTACAAACTCAGTGTGGTGGTTTTCCGCTAGGAAGCGAATCGCCATGTAGCTCCACTTGTAAGTTCTGTCTTGGCCATCCTTATACTCGGTGGCAAAGATCTCTTCTAGAGTAGGAGCTTCTTCTATATCACGCTTAATAACGCGAAGTGCCGATGGGTTGTTATCACCTTTAGAGATGTATTCGGCTAGACCTTCAGACCACCACACCATTTTCTCGGGGAAGTGGCCAAATCCAGCGTATTTTACGAAGTGACCATCGAGATAGTGCACATATTCATGGTTCAAGTTCCAGACTTTAAATTCTGGCTCAATCCACCATTGGCGGTAAGCAAAGAAGGTGGCTTGGTTACCGGGTTTTGACGGTGTACCTTCGATATACATCCCACCGTTATCGGTATTGATGTCGAAGATAAGCTGACCATTTAAGTGATATTGGCTCCAGTTCTTAAAGGCGACGACTCTAAGGGCGGTATTAAAGTCATTGGGCGCAGGCTCAAGTTTGGTTTCTAGCACGTTGTGGAAGTTAGACTCTTGAGATGTCAGCTTGGTGCAGCTCTCAGCTAGTTCTTGTTCGTTTAGATCTTGTGTCAATATGAATAGGCTATCAGAGCAATGGTGCTCAATAGGTAGGGCGGTTTTAAGCTCTGGAATACGGCATATTTCGCTATTCTCTTCACACAGCTCTTGGCCGCCAAATACGTTTACATGAAAGCCTGCCGTATAAGCATCTTTTGCGGCATCACCACGTAGCGTTACGTCGGCTTTAGCTATTGCAGCTACGGCTTCATCTACGGCAAGCTCTTGCTCGGTCTCTTCACCATCTTCTGATGATGGAAGGGCGAGGCGGTACAGTGCTAAGGCCCAGTATGCATTGGTGCGTGGCCAATCACTCTCGGCACGAATACTCGCTGGACTCGCTGCAAACTCGAGTAGCGGTGTATTTAGATCGGCTGCTAGTAATACTTTGTTAAGCTCGCCATCGACATCTTTACGGCTCTTATTAAGTAGGAAACCGTAGGCTTTGAGAGTTTCTAGCAACGCATAGTCATTGCTTGTATTAGGCGTTGATGTTGCCAGTTGCTTTAGTTGTGAATCTAACTGAGCGAGTAACGGAGCTAAGGCTTCAGCCGCATCGTTATCTGCAAAGTAACGGTATAGGGTGACGGCATACTGCTCTTGCAAGCGTGCTTGGTTATCGAGTAGGCCTGAATCACTAAGTTCCTCAAGTGTTAGCGCTAAAGCGACAGTATCAGCATCGGTAAGATCATCTACTGGGCCGTAATAACTAAAGGCGCGGAAATAGTAGCTTGTTGATCGACACTGGCGCATCCAGAGAGAGAGGCGAGCATTCCCGCTATAATAGTCATAGCGAACTTTGAGGGTGTATTCATTTTTTATCCCTTAATTATTATTCCCTTCGATTTATTGAATACAATATATCATTGCTTTTTACTAAATTCTAACATTGGAATATAAAACTTAGGCTATTCCTTGGTAGAATAACGTTATATAGATGAACTGAGACAATCATGGCCAAAATAGATCAGCAATTGTTTACTACGCACGAGCACGCTCTTGAGAAAGAGTTTGAGCTTTGCCCCAAGTGTGGCTGCGAGTTGTCGGTAAAGCACAGTAAGCACGGTGGTTTTATTGGATGTAATAACTATCCAAGTTGTGATTACACTAGGCCACTGGTGCAGCATGAGTCGATAGAGACTCAAGTTATTGAAGGCTCCGTTTGCCCAGATTGTGGCAATGAGTTGGCGGTTAAGTCGGGCCGATTTGGTATATTTATCGGTTGTACTAACTATCCTGCATGCAGCCATATAGAGAAGCATGATCAGAGCGATAGCAAAGATGAGATCCCTTGCCCTAAGTGCAAAACGGGCCATATCGAGCATAGAACCAGTCGATTTGGTAAGTCTTTCTATGCTTGTAGTGCCTACCCTAAGTGCAAGTTCTTAGTCAACTATCCCCCAGTTGCTGAAACTTGTCCTGACTGTGGTTTTGGTATCTTAGTTGAGCGCAAAGGGGCCGCGGGATTGCGCTTAGAGTGCCCAGAAAAAACGTGCAAATATAAGCGCCCAGTTTAAACAATCATATTAACTTTCACTAATGTCGCTTTTGAGTAATGATAGCGGCTGACATTGTGCTGTTTATATAAGGTGAAGAGAGACAGATGTTACAAGTATTGCCAGCTGATGCGGCCGAGTTAGTCGAGCAAGGCGGTGTGATAGCCTATCCAACCGAAGCGGTTTATGGTTTAGGTTGCGACCCTGATAACGATGAAGCTATTAATCAACTACTGCAGATAAAGCAGCGTCCTTGGCAGAAAGGGCTTATTTTGGTTGCGGGTGATTATCAGCAATTATTACCTTATATCGATGAATCCCAATTAAACGCACAGCAGTTGGCATTTGCTCAGAGTAAATGGCCGGGTCCCTTCACCTTTATCATGCCGGTTAAGCCTGGACTGTCTAAGTTACTCAGTGGCGCTTTTGACTCGATAGCGGTGCGAGTCACTGCTCATGCAGGCGTAAAAGCTTTATGTGCCGCAATCCATAAACCAATAGTTTCGACTAGCGCAAATTTATCAGGACAAGAGCCTGCCTTGTCGCCATTAGCGGTGAAGCAGCAATTTGAAGGTATTATTTCTGGATTGGTGGTGGGTGAGCTGGGTAGCCAGGCCTCACCATCTACGATTATCGATGCCAGAAGTGGAACCGTTATAAGAGAAGGTTAATCAGCCTCTATAAAAAGGAATAATATGAGCACACCCGATTCAACACTAGTAAAAGCTTTCTTACTCGATCTTCAAAATCGAATTTGTAATGGACTCGAAGCATTGGATGGCGCTGCGCAATTTGCTGAAGACTCTTGGAAGCGCGAAGAAGGCGGCGGTGGCCAAAGCCGTGTGTTGACTGGCGGTGCTGTATTTGAACAAGCCGGGGTAAACTTTTCCCACGTGATGGGCGCTTCAATGCCTGCATCGGCAACGGCGCATCGTCCAGAGCTTGCGGGTCGCAGTTTCGAAGCCATGGGAGTGTCGTTAGTTATTCACCCTAAAAATCCTCACATTCCAACGACTCATGCCAATGTGCGTTTCTTTATCGCCCATAAAGAAGGGGCCGATCCAGTCTGGTGGTTTGGTGGTGGCTTTGACTTAACTCCATACTATCCGTATTTAGAAGATGTGGTGGAGTGGCATCAGAGCGCCAAATCTTTATGTGAGCCATTTGGTGAAGAGGTTTACCCTAAGTATAAGCAGTGGTGTGATGAATACTTCTGGTTACCGCATCGTAATGAGACGCGTGGCGTTGGCGGACTCTTCTTCGATGATCTCAATAAGCAGGGCTTCGAACAGAGTTTTGCTTTTATGCAGGCGGTAGGTAATGGCTTCTTAACGGCGTACGCCCCTATCGTTGAGCGTCGTAGAGATACTGAATATGGCGAGCATGAACGCCAGTTCCAACTATATCGTCGTGGGCGCTATGTTGAGTTTAATTTGGTTTATGATCGTGGCACGCTATTCGGTCTGCAAACTGGTGGGCGTACAGAGTCGATACTGATGTCTATGCCGCCACTCGTGCGCTGGGAGTATGCCTATACACCAGAAGCGGGTGGTCCAGAGGCGCAGCTTTATAGTGATTACCTAAAGCCCCGAGACTGGTTAAACCTTTAACGTTTTTTATAACGAGCATAGCCATACCGACGAGACCAATAATGTGTTTAAACGTTATTGGTTTCGCATATGGTCCGCTAGGGTTGCAATTGCACTATATATAGCTTGCTGGTGCTGGGGCTCTGTGACTTCTATCTCTATCGCTGCCTTCATACATAATAGCCATTGATCACGCATGGCTTCGTCGACCTTAAATGGCATATGTCTGGCTCGCAGTGCTGGGTGACCATGTTTTTGCTGATACAGCTGCGGCCCACCAAGCCAACCACTCAGAAATTCAAATAGTTTCTGTTCTGATTCATCGATTGGTGCTCTGTGAATCGACAATAACGCTTGTGTCGCTTCATTGCTCTGCATCTGCAAATAAAACTGATGGGCAATCGCGCGAATAACTATCTCTCCTCCAATGCGATCGTAAGCATTAGATTGGTTTGGGTCTCTATCCTTATTGCTATCGCGATTACCAATGATCTTTTTTAACCAGTTCATTTAATTGTTCTACTTTTATAAAAGCTTATCGCTAGTGTAACTAGTATCGGATTAGCGCTGCAAACAGTAAGCTGAAATATAAAAGATGAAAATTACTCCAATAGAGACGATTGCCTAGCAGCGGAACCGAGTTACACTAGAGTTTTTCGCGGCAAAGAGAAGTAAGCATGACCGAACGATATGCAGTATTTGGTAATCCAATTGGTCACAGTAAGTCGCCAGCCATACATTCCATGTTTGCCACAGAAACGGCTCAGTCATTAACTTATGAGGCAATCTTAGCGCCAATTGATGCATTTGAAGCGACATTCAAAGAGTTTGTGACTAATAAGGGCTATGGAGCCAATGTTACCGTGCCTTTTAAAGAGCAAGCATTTGCACTTTGTGATGAGTTAAGTGAGCAAGCTAAGCTAGCAGGCGCAGTAAACACTCTATCAGTACTGGCCGATGGCAAAATTCGTGGTGATAATACAGATGGGCTAGGCCTAGTTGCCGATCTGCAACGAAACTTAGGCAGTCTTACAGGGCTTAAAGTTCTTCTGGTTGGGGCTGGTGGTGCGGCTCGGGGTAGTGTGCTGCCATTATTGCAGGCAGGAATTGCCAAGCTTAGTATCGTTAACCGCACACAGGCGAAAGCAGAGATTCTGGCTGAACTCTTTTCGAGCTATGGCGATGTGGTTTCTTTACCGATAAGTCATACGGGCAAAAGCTACGATGTGATTATTAATTCAACCTCCTCAAGTTTAAGTGGTGAGGTGCCCAATATCAGTAGCGATAGCATTACATCACAAACCGTTTGCTACGATATGATGTACGGCAAAGAGCCAACGTCATTTAATGTATGGGCTAAGGCGCAGGGTGCCAAACAGACCGTAGATGGTTTAGGCATGCTGGTGGGACAAGCTGCAGAAAGCTTTAATATTTGGCGCAAGGTAAGGCCAAGTGTTGAGCCTGTATTAACTCAGCTTCGAGCCGAACTCTAAATTGAGATAAGTTTGAGATAGAAATGAATCAAAGTATTTTATTCCCCGATCTACAAAATTGGGACTCACAAACACAAACCGTGGTATTTCCTGTTCAGATACAAGGTGCCAACATCGAATGTCGTATCAGTTTGGTTAAGCTTGCTTCTTTGTCATCGACAACGATAGATGCAGGTGAGCAAGATATTGCGTCTAAAGCACTAGTCTTATTTGATGAATATCGATTTGATATCGAAGAAGAGGTGGAAGCGCTCATCGAACAAGAGATATTCGATGAGCAAGGAAGAGTGGTGCTGTTATAGGTCTAATTTATAGAAAGCTATAACACTTACTATTCGCCTTCTTGCAAATACTCATTCTTAAGCCTGACATAGTTATCAGCCGACTGGGGCAGGAAGGCAAGCTCCGCTTCCGTCAATGGGCGCGCCTGTTTCGCTGGACTGCCCACGTAAAGATAGCCGCTCTTAAGTACTTTACCTGGTGGTACTAAAGAGCCTGCTCCCAAGATCACATCATCTTCTAATATGGCACCATCCAAAATGATGGCGCCCATGCCGACTAAAATACGATTACCGACCTTACACCCATGGAGCATAGCCTTGTGTCCAATTGTCACGTCATCACCAATGATCAATGGGTGGCCTTCTGGCAACGATGGTGATTTTCGAGTGACATGCAACACGGTACCGTCTTGGATATTTGAGCGCTTACCTATATAGATATGATTTACATCACCACGTGCGGCAACTAAAGGCCAAACACTAGAGTCATCATCTAAGGTAATATCGCCCACAAGCACACAGTCTTGATCGACATAAACATCCTTCTTAAGCGCTGGCACGGTTCCCTTATATGATCGCAGTGACTTATTGTTTCTCGAGCTAGTCATGTAAAAGTCCTTTAAATGGCGTTTTTTGGCATTATAAAGCCTAAAAAGTGACTAGTCAGTGGGTTTTATAAGCAAGCAGGAATAAAACTAGAGTTTAATTCATTTTTGCCCTTGCGCTTTAGTCTTACATCCCTATAATGCGCATCCACTGACACGGCACAGCAGGCCAACTACCCAGCGTAAACGCTAGATAGCACGGGACTTGCAGCGGTGTTAGAGAGATTAACTTCTACGGAAATTAGCCTCAGGTGATAATCGCTTGAAGAGCTTCATTTGATGTGTCTTGTATAAAGAATCATCGCTTGAAAAACTTCTTAAAATAAGCGCTTGACGCCGACACTGGAGAGTGTAGAATACGCCTCCTCAGCCAAACGACCTAAGCGTCTAAGGCGCTAGTTTGAAAGACTTAGTCTTAATAGAATTAGCACCGCTCTTTAACAATATGACAAGCAAATCTGTGTGGACACTCACAGAGATTAAGTTATTCGAAATTGTCTCTCACGAGACAATCAAAAATTGACTTAATGAATGAGTGTTCATAGCAATATGTAATACAGAATTCGTTGAGCCGCTGATTTAGCCTTACTTGTAAGGTGGAAGAAGCAAAAAAACTTTAATTGAAGAGTTTGATCATGGCTCAGATTGAACGCTGGCGGCAGGCCTAACACATGCAAGTCGAGCGGTAACACAAGGGAGCTTGCTCCTGAGGTGACGAGCGGCGGACGGGTGAGTAATGCCTAGGTATCTGCCCAGTCGAGGGGGATAACAGTTGGAAACGACTGCTAATACCGCATACGCCCTACGGGGGAAAGGAGGGGACCTTCGGGCCTTCCGCGATTGGATGAACCTAGGTGGGATTAGCTAGTTGGTGAGGTAATGGCTCACCAAGGCGACGATCCCTAGCTGGTCTGAGAGGATGATCAGCCACACTGGAACTGAGACACGGTCCAGACTCCTACGGGAGGCAGCAGTGGGGAATATTGCACAATGGGCGAAAGCCTGATGCAGCCATGCCGCGTGTGTGAAGAAGGCCTTCGGGTTGTAAAGCACTTTCAGCGAGGAGGAAAGCTCAAGCGTTAATAGCGTTTGGGTGTGACGTTACTCGCAGAAGAAGCACCGGCTAACTTCGTGCCAGCAGCCGCGGTAATACGAGGGGTGCAAGCGTTAATCGGAATTACTGGGCGTAAAGCGTACGCAGGCGGTTTGTTAAGCAAGATGTGAAAGCCCCGGGCTCAACCTGGGAACTGCATTTTGAACTGGCAAACTAGAGTCTTGTAGAGGGGGGTAGAATTTCAGGTGTAGCGGTGAAATGCGTAGAGATCTGAAGGAATACCGGTGGCGAAGGCGGCCCCCTGGACAAAGACTGACGCTCAGGTACGAAAGCGTGGGGAGCAAACAGGATTAGATACCCTGGTAGTCCACGCCGTAAACGATGTCTACTCGGAGTTTGGTGTCTTGAACACTGGGCTCTCAAGCTAACGCATTAAGTAGACCGCCTGGGGAGTACGGCCGCAAGGTTAAAACTCAAATGAATTGACGGGGGCCCGCACAAGCGGTGGAGCATGTGGTTTAATTCGATGCAACGCGAAGAACCTTACCTACTCTTGACATCCAGAGAATTCGCTAGAGATAGCTTAGTGCCTTCGGGAACTCTGAGACAGGTGCTGCATGGCTGTCGTCAGCTCGTGTTGTGAAATGTTGGGTTAAGTCCCGCAACGAGCGCAACC
Source organism: Shewanella pealeana ATCC 700345 (assembly GCF_000018285.1). Classification (NCBI taxonomy): domain Bacteria; kingdom Pseudomonadati; phylum Pseudomonadota; class Gammaproteobacteria; order Alteromonadales; family Shewanellaceae; genus Shewanella; species Shewanella pealeana. The sequence goes on from NC_009901.1 coordinate 46,253, forward strand.
CTTATCCTTATTTGCCAGCACGTAATGGTGGGAACTTTAGGGAGACTGCCGGTGATAAACCGGAGGAAGGTGGGGACGACGTCAAGTCATCATGGCCCTTACGAGTAGGGCTACACACGTGCTACAATGGTCGGTACAGAGGGTTGCGAAGCCGCGAGGTGGAGCTAATCTCACAAAGCCGGTCGTAGTCCGGATCGGAGTCTGCAACTCGACTCCGTGAAGTCGGAATCGCTAGTAATCGTAGATCAGAATGCTACGGTGAATACGTTCCCGGGCCTTGTACACACCGCCCGTCACACCATGGGAGTGGGCTGCACCAGAAGTAGATAGCTTAACCTTCGGGAGGGCGTTTACCACGGTGTGGTTCATGACTGGGGTGAAGTCGTAACAAGGTAGCCCTAGGGGAACCTGGGGCTGGATCACCTCCTTACCTATACGACTAACTTAATAGTTGTTGAGTGTTCACACAGATTGCTTGTTTGTCTCTACTTTGTAGGGATGAGCGACGAAATATCCTACTTCACGTAGTTGATATCGTTCTTTAAAAATTTGGAAAGCTGATAGTAATAATCGAAAGATTATTGCGAAATTAAAAAATTGAGTTCTATAAACACTTAACATTAAGTGTCTTAGCTCGTTGTTTAACATTAACTTGTTGGATGATGAGATAAAAATTCTAATTTTGGCGAAAGTAGAAACCATTAGTTACGATACGGCTGTTGTGAGCTTACCCGCTCAGAACAACGGATATATCTCATAGAGACTTATTTGGGTTGTATGGTTAAGTGACTAAGCGTATATGGTGGATGCCTTGGCAGTCAGAGGCGATGAAGGACGTAGTAACTTGCGAAAAGCGTTGGCGAGCTAGTAACAAGCATTTGAGCTAACGATGTCCGAATGGGGAAACCCACATGCATAAGCATGTATCACTACATGAATACATAGTGTAGTGAGGCGAACCCGGGGAACTGAAACATCTAAGTACCCGGAGGAAAAGAAATCAACCGAGATTCCCCTAGTAGCGGCGAGCGAACGGGGATTAGCCCTTAAGCGTAGAGGGTGTTAGTGGAATGTGTTGGAAAGCACAGCGGCACAGGGTGATAGCCCCGTACATGAAAACTAACTTTACGTGAAAACGAGTAGGACGGGACACGTGACATCCTGTTTGAACATGGGGGGACCATCCTCCAAGGCTAAATACTCCTGACTGACCGATAGTGAACCAGTACCGTGAGGGAAAGGCGAAAAGAACCCCTGTGAGGGGAGTGAAATAGAACCTGAAACCGTATACGTACAAGCAGTGGGAGCGGTTCTTGAGACCGTGACTGCGTACCTTTTGTATAATGGGTCAGCGACTTACATTTTGTAGCAAGGTTAAGCGAATAGCGGAGCCGTAGGGAAACCGAGTGTTAACTGCGCGTTTAGTTGCAAGGTGTAGACCCGAAACCGAGTGATCTAGCCATGGGCAGGTTGAAGATTGAGTAACATCAATTGGAGGACCGAACACACGTATGTTGAAAAATGCGGTGATGACTTGTGGCTGGGGGTGAAAGGCCAATCAAACTCGGAGATATCTGGTTCTCCTCGAAAGCTATTTAGGTAGCGCCTCGTACGAATACCATTGGGGGTAGAGCACTGTTAAGGCTAGGGGGTCATCCCGACTTACCAACCCTTTGCAAACTCCGAATACCAATGAGTACTATACGGGAGACACACGGCGGGTGCTAACGTCCGTCGTGAAAAGGGAAACAACCCAGACCATCAGCTAAGGTCCCAAAGTTATTGCTAAGTGGGAAACGATGTGGGAAGGCTTAGACAGCTAGGATGTTGGCTTAGAAGCAGCCATCATTTAAAGAAAGCGTAATAGCTCACTAGTCGAGTCGGCCTGCGCGGAAGATTTAACGGGGCTAAGCAATACACCGAAGCTATGGGTACTAGTGTTTACACTGGTGCGGTAGAGGAGCGTTCTGTAAGCCGTTGAAGGTGAAGGGGTAACCCACACTGGAGGTATCAGAAGTGCGAATGCTGACATGAGTAACGATAAAGGGGGTGAAAAACCCCCTCGCCGAAAGACCAAGGGTTCCTGTCCAACGTTAATCGGGGCAGGGTGAGTCGACCCCTAAGGCGAGGCCGAAAGGCGTAGTCGATGGGAAACGGGTTAATATTCCCGTACTTCTGCTAACTGCGATGGAGAGACGGAGAAGGCTAGGCTAGCGCGGCGTTGGTTGTCCGCGTTTAAGGTTGTAGGCTGTACACTTAGGCAAATCCGGGTGTACTTAAGGCTGAGAGCTGATGACGAGGTCCTAAGGGACTGAAGTAGTTGATGCCATGCTTCCAGGAAAATCTTCTAAGCTTCAGGTTAGCAGGAATCGTACCCCAAACCGACACAGGTGGTCGGGTAGAGAATACTAAGGCGCTTGAGAGAACTCGGCTGAAGGAACTAGGCAAAATGGTACCGTAACTTCGGGAGAAGGTACGCTCCTAGCGGTGATGAGACTTGCTCTCTAAGCTGCCGGGAGTCGCAGATACCAGGTGGCTGCAACTGTTTATCAAAAACACAGTACTGTGCAAACTCGCAAGAGGAAGTATACGGTATGACGCCTGCCCGGTGCCGGAAGGTTAATTGATTGGGTTATCTTCGGAGAAGCTCATGATCGAAGCCCCGGTAAACGGCGGCCGTAACTATAACGGTCCTAAGGTAGCGAAATTCCTTGTCGGGTAAGTTCCGACCTGCACGAATGGCGTAATGATGGCCACGCTGTCTCCAGCCGAGACTCAGTGAAGTTGAAATTGCGGTGAAGATGCCGTATACCCGCGGCTAGACGGAAAGACCCCGTGAACCTTTACTATAGCTTGGCACTGAACATTGAACCTACATGTGTAGGATAGGTGGGAGACTTTGAAGCTTCGTCGCTAGATGGAGTGGAGTCAATCTTGAAATACCACCCTTGTAGTTTTGATGTTCTAACCGCGGCCCCTGAATCGGGGTTCGGGACAGTGCCTGGTGGGTAGTTTGACTGGGGCGGTCTCCTCCCAAAGAGTAACGGAGGAGCACGAAGGTTGGCTAAGTACGGTCGGACATCGTACGGTTAGTGCAATGGCATAAGCCAGCTTAACTGCGAGACATACACGTCGAGCAGGTACGAAAGTAGGTCATAGTGATCCGGTGGTTCTGTATGGAAGGGCCATCGCTCAACGGATAAAAGGTACTCCGGGGATAACAGGCTGATACCGCCCAAGAGTTCATATCGACGGCGGTGTTTGGCACCTCGATGTCGGCTCATCACATCCTGGGGCTGAAGTCGGTCCCAAGGGTATGGCTGTTCGCCATTTAAAGTGGTACGCGAGCTGGGTTCAGAACGTCGTGAGACAGTTCGGTCCCTATCTGCCGTGGGCGTTGGATGATTGAAGGAAGCTGCTCCTAGTACGAGAGGACCGGAGTGGACGAACCGCTGGTGTTCGGGTTGTTATGCCAATAGCATTGCCCGGTAGCTACGTTCGGAATCGATAACCGCTGAAAGCATCTAAGCGGGAAGCGAGTCCTAAGATGAGTCATCCCTAGGAATTTAATTCCTCTAAAGAGCCGTTCGAGACTAGGACGTTGATAGGCAAGGTGTGTAAGCGTTGTGAGGCGTTGAGCTAACTTGTACTAATGACTCGTGAGGCTTAACCATACAACCCTAATGGGTTTTATGAGTTAACTATGTTTCTTATAGAAACCAGAATTAGAAAACACTTAATGTAGTGTGAACCCAATTTATTAAGACTTGCATAGCGAGTCCAGCTTTCTAAATTTACCAAATTTGTCTGGAAACCATAGAGTTGTGGCACCACCTGAATCCATTCCGAACTCAGAAGTGAAACGCAATATCGCCGATGGTAGTGTGGGGTCTCCCCATGTGAGAGTAGGTCATTTCCAGGCGCCTAATTATTCTCGAAAGAGAAGCGAAAAAGCCCGTTGCTAACGCAACGGGCTTTTTCGTTTTTGTCTGGGCTCATTATTGTAAGAATTGACCTCTCGAACATGGGGAATAGAATAGAAAGTCCGAGTGTCGCGAGGTGAAATAACAATGTGGAGGTCGATAATTGCATCCTCGGTAACTGCTCCTGCGTTTATTAAGCGAAGCTTGAACGGATGGTGAATGCGTAGAACTTGTGACCTACAGGATGTAGGGAATACCATTTATGCAGGGTGCATATAAATGACCACGTATCTGGCTTTTTTACGTCTGGAATTTGTGGATTGTGTGTGTTTTATAGTCACATATTTGTAAGTAGGCTCTATAAGTCGGTCGATAGGTGCTCGCCGCTATCTGAAGTTTAAATTGAAGTAGGAGCTGTAATTCTCAAAGTGTAAATAAGAATAGGGAGTTGAATATAGAGCGATATTTATAATGCCTTACCATTAAGCGGTTGATAGGCCATATTTAAAGTCATGCTCAGAAGTTAAAGCTTCAATTGTTGCTAAAGATCTTTGTCTGCAACAAGAAAAATATTTAGCCAATTAAGGATTGTTGTGCAGATTTTTTGTTATTTGTTAGCAGCCAACCTGGCGAACAAAGCGCTTATGTAGCCTTTTACCTACCTCTGTACTGGTGGAAGGTGTCTAGCGAGGCCAATTAGCTATCACAAAAAGTGTCAAAAATAGACGGTAAATAGATTCGTTCAGCCTCTTTTGTGTACGAATAGTTTGATTACTATTCGCTTGATTCAAAAAGGCTAATTTAATTACGAAAGCCCCTTGCGCTCTTCCGAGAACTCCCTATAATGCGACCCCACTGACACGGCACAGCAGGCCAACTACCCAGCGTTAAGCTAGATAGCACGGGACTTGCAGCAGTGTTAGAGAGATTAACTTCTACGGAAATTAGCCTCAGGTGATAATCGCTTTAAGAGCTTCATTTGATGTGTCTTGTATAAAGAATCATCGCTTGAAAAACTTCTTAAAATAAGCGCTTGACGCCGACACTGGAGAGTGTAGAATACGCCTCCTCAAGCCAACGACCTAGCGTCTTAGGCTGCTAACTGAGAGACTCGTTCTCAATAGGATTAGCACCGCTCTTTAACAATATGACAAGCAAATCTGTGTGGACACTCACAGAGATTAAGTTATTCGAAATTGTCTCTCACGAGGCAATCAAAAATTGACTTAATGAATGAGTGTTCATAGCAATATGTAATACAGAATTCGTTGAGCCGCTGATTTAGCCTTACTTGTAAGGTGGAAGAAGCAAAAAACTTTAATTGAAGAGTTTGATCATGGCTCAGATTGAACGCTGGCGGCAGGCCTAACACATGCAAGTCGAGCGGTAACACAAGGGAGCTTGCTCCTGAGGTGACGAGCGGCGGACGGGTGAGTAATGCCTAGGTATCTGCCCAGTCGAGGGGGATAACAGTTGGAAACGACTGCTAATACCGCATACGCCCTACGGGGGAAAGGAGGGGACCTTCGGGCCTTCCGCGATTGGATGAACCTAGGTGGGATTAGCTAGTTGGTGAGGTAATGGCTCACCAAGGCGACGATCCCTAGCTGGTCTGAGAGGATGATCAGCCACACTGGAACTGAGACACGGTCCAGACTCCTACGGGAGGCAGCAGTGGGGAATATTGCACAATGGGCGAAAGCCTGATGCAGCCATGCCGCGTGTGTGAAGAAGGCCTTCGGGTTGTAAAGCACTTTCAGCGAGGAGGAAAGCTCAAGCGTTAATAGCGTTTGGGTGTGACGTTACTCGCAGAAGAAGCACCGGCTAACTTCGTGCCAGCAGCCGCGGTAATACGAGGGGTGCAAGCGTTAATCGGAATTACTGGGCGTAAAGCGTACGCAGGCGGTTTGTTAAGCAAGATGTGAAAGCCCCGGGCTCAACCTGGGAACTGCATTTTGAACTGGCAAACTAGAGTCTTGTAGAGGGGGGTAGAATTTCAGGTGTAGCGGTGAAATGCGTAGAGATCTGAAGGAATACCGGTGGCGAAGGCGGCCCCCTGGACAAAGACTGACGCTCAGGTACGAAAGCGTGGGGAGCAAACAGGATTAGATACCCTGGTAGTCCACGCCGTAAACGATGTCTACTCGGAGTTTGGTGTCTTGAACACTGGGCTCTCAAGCTAACGCATTAAGTAGACCGCCTGGGGAGTACGGCCGCAAGGTTAAAACTCAAATGAATTGACGGGGGCCCGCACAAGCGGTGGAGCATGTGGTTTAATTCGATGCAACGCGAAGAACCTTACCTACTCTTGACATCCAGAGAATTCGCTAGAGATAGCTTAGTGCCTTCGGGAACTCTGAGACAGGTGCTGCATGGCTGTCGTCAGCTCGTGTTGTGAAATGTTGGGTTAAGTCCCGCAACGAGCGCAACCCTTATCCTTATTTGCCAGCACGTAATGGTGGGAACTTTAGGGAGACTGCCGGTGATAAACCGGAGGAAGGTGGGGACGACGTCAAGTCATCATGGCCCTTACGAGTAGGGCTACACACGTGCTACAATGGTCGGTACAGAGGGTTGCGAAGCCGCGAGGTGGAGCTAATCTCACAAAGCCGGTCGTAGTCCGGATCGGAGTCTGCAACTCGACTCCGTGAAGTCGGAATCGCTAGTAATCGTAGATCAGAATGCTACGGTGAATACGTTCCCGGGCCTTGTACACACCGCCCGTCACACCATGGGAGTGGGCTGCACCAGAAGTAGATAGCTTAACCTTCGGGAGGGCGTTTACCACGGTGTGGTTCATGACTGGGGTGAAGTCGTAACAAGGTAGCCCTAGGGGAACCTGGGGCTGGATCACCTCCTTACCTATACGACTAACTTAATAGTTGTTGAGTGTTCACACAGATTGCTTGTTTGTCTCTACTTTGTAGGGATGAGCGACGAAATATCCTACTTCACGTAGTTGATATCGTTCTTTAAAAATTTGGAAAGCTGATAGTAATAATCGAAAGATTATTGCGAAATTAAAAAATTGAGTTCTATAAACACTTAACATTAAGTGTCTTAGCTCGTTGTTTAACATTAACTTGTTGGATGATGAGATAAAAATTCTAATTTTGGCGAAAGTAGAAACCATTAGTTACGATACGGCTGTTGTGAGCTTACCCGCTCAGAACAACGGATATATCTCATAGAGACTTATTTGGGTTGTATGGTTAAGTGACTAAGCGTATATGGTGGATGCCTTGGCAGTCAGAGGCGATGAAGGACGTAGTAACTTGCGAAAAGCGTTGGCGAGCTAGTAACAAGCATTTGAGCTAACGATGTCCGAATGGGGAAACCCACATGCATAAGCATGTATCACTACATGAATACATAGTGTAGTGAGGCGAACCCGGGGAACTGAAACATCTAAGTACCCGGAGGAAAAGAAATCAACCGAGATTCCCCTAGTAGCGGCGAGCGAACGGGGATTAGCCCTTAAGCGTAGAGGGTGTTAGTGGAATGTGTTGGAAAGCACAGCGGCACAGGGTGATAGCCCCGTACATGAAAACTAACTTTACGTGAAAACGAGTAGGACGGGACACGTGACATCCTGTTTGAACATGGGGGGACCATCCTCCAAGGCTAAATACTCCTGACTGACCGATAGTGAACCAGTACCGTGAGGGAAAGGCGAAAAGAACCCCTGTGAGGGGAGTGAAATAGAACCTGAAACCGTATACGTACAAGCAGTGGGAGCGGTTCTTGAGACCGTGACTGCGTACCTTTTGTATAATGGGTCAGCGACTTACATTTTGTAGCAAGGTTAAGCGAATAGCGGAGCCGTAGGGAAACCGAGTGTTAACTGCGCGTTTAGTTGCAAGGTGTAGACCCGAAACCGAGTGATCTAGCCATGGGCAGGTTGAAGATTGAGTAACATCAATTGGAGGACCGAACACACGTATGTTGAAAAATGCGGTGATGACTTGTGGCTGGGGGTGAAAGGCCAATCAAACTCGGAGATATCTGGTTCTCCTCGAAAGCTATTTAGGTAGCGCCTCGTACGAATACCATTGGGGGTAGAGCACTGTTAAGGCTAGGGGGTCATCCCGACTTACCAACCCTTTGCAAACTCCGAATACCAATGAGTACTATACGGGAGACACACGGCGGGTGCTAACGTCCGTCGTGAAAAGGGAAACAACCCAGACCATCAGCTAAGGTCCCAAAGTTATTGCTAAGTGGGAAACGATGTGGGAAGGCTTAGACAGCTAGGATGTTGGCTTAGAAGCAGCCATCATTTAAAGAAAGCGTAATAGCTCACTAGTCGAGTCGGCCTGCGCGGAAGATTTAACGGGGCTAAGCAATACACCGAAGCTATGGGTACTAGTGTTTACACTAGTGCGGTAGAGGAGCGTTCTGTAAGCCGTTGAAGGTGAAGGGGTAACCCACACTGGAGGTATCAGAAGTGCGAATGCTGACATGAGTAACGATAAAGGGGGTGAAAAACCCCCTCGCCGAAAGACCAAGGGTTCCTGTCCAACGTTAATCGGGGCAGGGTGAGTCGACCCCTAAGGCGAGGCCGAAAGGCGTAGTCGATGGGAAACGGGTTAATATTCCCGTACTTCTGCTAACTGCGATGGAGAGACGGAGAAGGCTAGGCTAGCGCGGCGTTGGTTGTCCGCGTTTAAGGTTGTAGGCTGTACACTTAGGCAAATCCGGGTGTACTTAAGGCTGAGAGCTGATGACGAGGTCCTAAGGGACTGAAGTAGTTGATGCCATGCTTCCAGGAAAATCTTCTAAGCTTCAGGTTAGCAGGAATCGTACCCCAAACCGACACAGGTGGTCGGGTAGAGAATACTAAGGCGCTTGAGAGAACTCGGCTGAAGGAACTAGGCAAAATGGTACCGTAACTTCGGGAGAAGGTACGCTCCTAGCGGTGATGAGACTTGCTCTCTAAGCTGCCGGGAGTCGCAGATACCAGGTGGCTGCAACTGTTTATCAAAAACACAGTACTGTGCAAACTCGCAAGAGGAAGTATACGGTATGACGCCTGCCCGGTGCCGGAAGGTTAATTGATTGGGTTATCTTCGGAGAAGCTCATGATCGAAGCCCCGGTAAACGGCGGCCGTAACTATAACGGTCCTAAGGTAGCGAAATTCCTTGTCGGGTAAGTTCCGACCTGCACGAATGGCGTAATGATGGCCACGCTGTCTCCAGCCGAGACTCAGTGAAGTTGAAATTGCGGTGAAGATGCCGTATACCCGCGGCTAGACGGAAAGACCCCGTGAACCTTTACTATAGCTTGGCACTGAACATTGAACCTACATGTGTAGGATAGGTGGGAGACTTTGAAGCTTCGTCGCTAGATGGAGTGGAGTCAATCTTGAAATACCACCCTTGTAGTTTTGATGTTCTAACCGCGGCCCCTGAATCGGGGTTCGGGACAGTGCCTGGTGGGTAGTTTGACTGGGGCGGTCTCCTCCCAAAGAGTAACGGAGGAGCACGAAGGTTGGCTAAGTACGGTCGGACATCGTACGGTTAGTGCAATGGCATAAGCCAGCTTAACTGCGAGACATACACGTCGAGCAGGTACGAAAGTAGGTCATAGTGATCCGGTGGTTCTGTATGGAAGGGCCATCGCTCAACGGATAAAAGGTACTCCGGGGATAACAGGCTGATACCGCCCAAGAGTTCATATCGACGGCGGTGTTTGGCACCTCGATGTCGGCTCATCACATCCTGGGGCTGAAGTCGGTCCCAAGGGTATGGCTGTTCGCCATTTAAAGTGGTACGCGAGCTGGGTTCAGAACGTCGTGAGACAGTTCGGTCCCTATCTGCCGTGGGCGTTGGATGATTGAAGGAAGCTGCTCCTAGTACGAGAGGACCGGAGTGGACGAACCGCTGGTGTTCGGGTTGTTATGCCAATAGCATTGCCCGGTAGCTACGTTCGGAATCGATAACCGCTGAAAGCATCTAAGCGGGAAGCGAGTCCTAAGATGAGTCATCCCTAGGAATTTAATTCCTCTAAAGAGCCGTTCGAGACTAGGACGTTGATAGGCAAGGTGTGTAAGCGTTGTGAGGCGTTGAGCTAACTTGTACTAATGACTCGTGAGGCTTAACCATACAACCCTGATGGGTTTTATGAGTTAACTATGTTTCTTATAGAAACCAGAATTAGAAAACACTTAATGTAGTGTGAACCCAATTTATTAAGACTTGCATAGCGAGTCCAGCTTTCTAAATTTACCAAATTTGTCTGGAAACCATAGAGTTGTGGCACCACCTGAATCCATTCCGAACTCAGAAGTGAAACGCAATATCGCCGATGGTAGTGTGGGGTCTCCCCATGTGAGAGTAGGTCATTTCCAGGCGCCAAATAAACGATAAATCCCCAGCACTTTGTGTTGGGGATTTTTTCGTTTAACCGCTTTTGAAATAATACTCGAGCATGGGAAAATAAAGAGTCCGAACGTAGTGAGGCTCAATACCCATGTGGAGTAGGGCGAATATCGCGCTAGCGATGTGCTAATGAGCGCGAAGCTTTAGCGTAGCTGGCCATGACAGGCGCCAAATTATACGATTCCATTTAATACTTAGTCATTCTCGCCAAGTCCCTTTGGCATAGCAACATCACTCTTTTCGTATCACTGACAAAATTATTCCAAGTAATTGAATAGGCGCTCACTATTTCCTCGAAAGCTTTGATACTCCTAGTTAGTAAGATGATGTGGTCGTAACCAATTCCACACCTGTTCTATAGGGTTGAGTTCGGGTGAGTATAGGGGCAACTTTATAATTCTGAAGTTGCTAAACTCAACCGCGACGTCTGCAGTATGCCACCCTGCTAGGGATATTGGGCTCGCTTCTGGTTAGAAGTTTTTGAAGATTCTTTAGCTACTTTAGATGGGTACTGAAATAGAGGGAGGGGAGTCGTATAGCCTTCTCTACAACCTATACGTTCGTATAGGTCATGGAGAAAGTGATGGTTATTAGGAGCGAAGAAACTATTGAGTAGGGACTAGTTGTTTCAGGTAACTTAGTGCACTTAAGTTGTTAATATCGACCGTTAATACTTGCTTGAAGCAGGTTATAGCGCCATCTACCTGCCCTATCTTCAGTAAGAATATCCCAAGGCTTAAGCGTACTTTTGTATCGTTTGGCATGACGTCCAAATAATCTAAGTAGGTATTGATGGCTTGAATATTATCGCCTTGAATTGTTAAGGCATGGGCATATAAGGGTAAATACTCATTACTAAAGGCCGTTATTTTCGCAAGGGATTGTACAGTAACATCAATTATTTGAAGCTCTGACGCAAGTGCTATCATCTGTTTTAGGATTACTTCCGTTTGATTAATCTCATCAATTTTCTGTAATTCGGATAATGCAGCCATATTATCCTCTTTGAGGATAAACACGTAGCTTTTGGCTAGATAGAATAAACGTTGCGCTAAGCTATCACTTTCTATCATTGGCTCAATGCTATGGAACAGCTGTTGAAGCCCTGCGCTATTTTTACTTTTATATAAGTCAGTAATTTTCGCTAATGTATTATGAAGCGATGAATTCGTCTTTTTCATAGAAAAATAGGAATGGGTTTTTGCTGTTAATTGGGTGTGGTAATTCGCTTTTGCTGCAGTTAAGCACTCATGAGTATCATCGTAACTTAGGCCAAGTTCTGTTCTTACCTTTTGGAAAATATGAACTCTTCCTGGTTGATTGTGTTGTTCCCATTGGCGAGTTAGTTCAGCTAAATTGACGTTTTTGATAAGTTCTAGCTGGCGAGTTTTTATAATATTAGTGGCATCTGTTATGTAACCTAGCAGCTCCTCTGTTAAGCATTTAAACGCTTCGTAGTACAGGTGAGTCATTTTTTGCATCTCATCTGCAGTCCAGTGCTTACTTTCCTTTGTAGTTAAGAATTTTGCAAATTCAACGTAACCATATTCTTTGACTAAATAAGAAAATTTACCGTGCTGGTTATCGATCTGTTCTTCTATACGGCTAATTTTATTGGCTATATTTCGATATTTTTTTGACGATACGCTGACAGATTTTATCTCTAAATTAAGGTCGATAGCTTGAAGTGATAGTTTATTGATATCACTAAGGCTTTCTGTTGAGAGCTGTAAGTCTGTCAGCATATTGTCGAGGTATAGGCTTTTATCTTCTATCAGAGTTTCTATTAAATCTAACACCTGCTTTGGTGTCATATCTGTAGTCATCAAGTTTACCGTTTCGGCAGCTTGATAGTTGACTCCTTCAAGCTTGGCCGCATCGATTGATAAATTGATTATATTTACAGTTGGGTGATTTGCGGCTTCTATTTGTAGCGTTTGGGCCGCTCCTAATAGTTCTACAGGGGTTTCAGCCTTGTTACCGGCGTAGGTTTCTACCCATTCATCGATTCTACTGTGATTCAGTCCCGCGTCAGCTTCAACAGACCCTTTGGCGTGTGAGGCCCCTGTACTGGAGTGACAGAAATCTGCTCCAGCTAGTAAGATTGTTGAAAACCCCAATTCGATTGCGATGCGGACTGCACTGTTAGTTACAGTTGGGCCTACTGATGAAACATTATCGCTATCAGCTTTAGACCAAGGGATTCTTGGGCCTACATACAGGGAGCTCCCTTGCCATTGTGAGAGAATGCGATGGTTTATGTGGTAGGAATTGATAAGTAAGCTTTCTTGTGCCAAAGCCATGGTGTCTATATTTGCTTCAAAGCTAATGTCGTGAGGATCAATTGATACGATAATATGAGCAGGAATATTAGCTTTGGATAGCTTTGCGGCCACCCTTGATACTGTGATTATAAATAATTGATTGTAGTTTTTAGTAATCCATTCCATATGCTCGTCAAGAGATGGGCCGCCACCAATAACAATACAAGACTTCCCTTCAAATCTATTGCGTAATAAAGAGGCTGGGTATTGATTATCTGCAATGTTTCTTAACTGTTGGATTAGAAAGTCTTTGTGGCGAACTAAACGATTTCTGGCGTAATGTAGGTTGGTAAGCTGTTTTTGCACGTTATAGATAATGGTATTGTATTCTTCAACAATACCATCACACGATGCCATTGAGTTGTGCGTAATATACTGATTTTTAATCAGATAAAGGTCATATTCATCGTTTGCCAATTGTTTGGCAAACTCTTCAATTTCAATTAATTTAACTTGTTGCTGAAACTTAGCATCAATATTAATGTTGAGTATATCTAATACTGCAGCAGGTTCGATAAAAATATATTTACTCCCGCTTGGGATGCCATTCATCAGTATATAATTTAGTAGTAAACCTGAGTCAGTCCCTATGACGATGTGTAACCGATCTTCTTGGAATATTTCATCTTTAAAGGTTTGTTTGAAAATAGTATTTGAATCTATTTTTTTGAAGGTGTTCCTGTTTACGCTAGGTAGATAATACTCGCCAAAATCGTTGACAAAAAATTGATGTTCAAGACGCAAATCTAATGTATTCATGGTTTGTTTACCTTTTTAGCGTAGTACTTTAAATGGCTTGATGGCTTTAGTTATGGATAAAAATGATAAGTTTTTATTTGGGTTCGCTGAGTAGGAGCGGTAGTTCAAATTCGAGGCTATCAGCTAGTGCAATCCAATCTTGTCTTTCTTGAGCCGCGAGAATGAATTTCATAATAACCAAAAAATTTTGTTGATCTGTTACACGAGCTCCGTGCGAAAGTAATGACTCTACACTGCTGGCATAAAGAGAGTTGGCTTTACCTTCTCTACCAGTTCTAAATAATTGTCCTGATTCAATTAAAGTATTAACAAGCTCTTGCGTTGTCATAGTGACGGCTCTTTAAATTGGGAGCCTTGAATATATGCTCCTTGCTGACTTGCGCGGTAAAAGTAGACCTCTGGGTGATTGGCAATATATAGCTCTAAGCTCCTGAGGTATGACCTGAAACTTAAAGCAGTTGCTAACTTTTCACCATGGCCATCAAGCACCCAGTGCCTAGATTGAGCAGCTTTGAGTCCTCCAAGTGCTCCATCTTGCCAATAGGCATGACTTTTTTGATTAGGGTAGCCAAAATCAGCACCAAAGAAGGTTATATGCTGGCAATTAAGCTTTACTGCCAAATCGGTGGCAGGATGGATAACGCTACCATTAGTAAATAACTGGGTGTGGTTATAGTGATGAAGGAGTTTGTAACAGTCGTTATTTGATAAACTCCAGTAACGTGCCCCTGGCCAGTTGTTGAGCAACTCAGGATCTGCTTTTGGAAAGTATACTAATGCGGTACTCGAGTCGGTGTGCGTACCAACTATGTGGCTATCAATCATTTCGTCTATCGTAACGACAATATCCAGTTTGACTCCATGAGCTAGCAGGCCTTTCGCTGCAGCATCAACGGCGATGATTATGGGACGGTGGTGAAGAGGTTGTTTGCTGATGGATGCTAGAAAGCTGTAGTGTTCTTCTAAACTTGGTCCAGCACCAATAACGAAGGCTTCTTTATTTTTAGCTATGGATTTAAGTGCACTAATGTCTTGATCAATATCCAAAAAAACATGGTTATTCTGAATGCGGTCGTTAAATTGAGCAACACGTTTAGCGACATTGTCATTCGCATATTCACGGTTAAGCTCATCTATAATAATGTCTCTGATTAAAGAGTATTCGCCATTACACTCACATAAGGATAGCTCTGCGGGATTAGCAATGTAAGGCTCCAACGGAAATTGGCTTGTTGGGCATATGTTGAGCGTGATACTCGGGTGTGTTAGCCATTGCGTTTGGTCGGTATAGCTTATTAATAATGCAAATACGGTTTGGTTAATTAGGTGGACGTGAATTTGAGTCACTTGGTGTTCTTGCAGTAGGTGTATAGGAACATCACCCATTCCGACACCATATAAATGAACGTTCTCAGTTTGCTTTGCTAGGTCAGATGCTAGTAACGCAGCTTCTTGCTGGCGGTAGTGACGGCTACTTAACTGTAATCCGTTTACGCTGATAGTTTGCTCACGCCCTTCTATTAAGTTTGCTTTGAGCTGGTTGATGTCGCACTGCAGTAACCCTGCTGCAATGTCTGGCCATCTATTCTGAATGATCTGTATATTGAGCTGAAAAAGGTCAGTCATAGTTTTGATAAAATCTTTGTGGTCGTGTAGTTATCGTTTTTAACCTGCTTTTGCGAGGTATATCACATGCTGTTGCCGATCTTCGTCGGGTAGAATAAACAATTATGGGCCTCGGTAAATACATGATTAACATTTTCGATTAACTTTGTTAGTTAGCTCCCAGCCTTTATAACGAGTTAAATATTAGTTTTAGCTTTAGCTCGTTATGGTCGCTTTATAGTGTAAAGCTTGGTTTAGAGTCTACTTTGTGTCGGCTAAGATGTTATGAGTGAGGCTCAATGAGGTTTTCTTGTGAGGCGCATTCTAATGTCCAAACCTATGATGTTACGGCTTAGGGTGGCTGTTTATCTGTTTGTTTTTTTAAAGCCTTTTTACTTTCGCTGCTACGTGATGAGTTTAAGGTTTAAGTTTTAAAAGTTAAGGTTGAAAAATTTAATGCTATCGCTAATAGGTCGAAACAATAAGCTGTTTGCTGCAGATATAAAGTGCTATGAAGCAGAGTTAAGCCATATTGTCTCCACATCATCATTTCTCATTCTTGGTGGGGCAGGTTCTATCGGGCAAGCCGTGACGAAAGAGATCTTTAAACGCCAGCCCAAAAAGCTTCATGTTGTCGATATCAGTGAAAACAATATGGTCGAGCTTGTTAGGGATTTGCGAAGCTCTTTTGGTTACATTGATGGTGAATTTAACACCTATGCATTAGATATTGGTTCAATTGAATATGATGCCTTTATTAAAGCTGATGGACATTATGACTATGTATTAAACCTTTCCGCCCTTAAGCATGTTCGTAGTGAAAAAGATCCTTTTACCTTGATGCGTATGATTGATGTCAACATTTTTAATACTGACAAAACTGTACAGCAGGCGATAGATTCAGGTGCTAAGAAGTACTTTTGTGTGTCTACCGATAAGGCCGCTAACCCGGTTAATATGATGGGGGCATCAAAACGTATTATGGAGATGTTCCTGATGCGCAAGAGTGAGCATATCGCCATTTCGACCGCGCGTTTCGCTAATGTTGCCTTCTCTGATGGTTCTCTTTTACATGGTTTTAATCAACGTATTCAAAAGAGTCAGCCGATAGTCGCCCCCTACGATATCAAACGTTACTTTGTTACTCCTGAGGAGTCTGGTGAGTTATGTTTGATGTCTTGTATTTTTGGTGAAAATCGCGACATATTCTTTCCTAAACTCAATGAAACTTTGCACCTTATTTCTTTCGCTGATATAGCGGTTAAATACCTTAATAAACTAGGTTTTGAACCTTATTTATGTGAAACGGAAGATGAAGCGCGTGAGTTGGTGAAAACATTACCCAAACAAGGTAAATGGCCATGCTTATTCACTTCTAGCGATACTACGGGTGAAAAAGACTTCGAAGAGTTCTTTACTGATAAAGAAACGCTAGATATGGAGCGCTTCGACGGTTTTGGCATAATCAAGAATGACCCGCTTTATCAACAAGAGTTACTAGAGACATTTGAGAAAAAGATAGATCAAATGAAGCTAGAGCGTCAGTGGAGTAAAGAAGATATCGTTAAATTATTCTTCACCATGCTGCCTGAATTTGCTCATAAAGAAACTGGTAAATATCTAGATAGTAAGATGTAAGCGGAGTACGTGATGAAAGCGACACCAATTGTTGAGTTCGTTCGAGACATATACAAAACTGACGATTTTATTCCATTGCACGTACCGACGTTTAATGGCAACGAAAAAGCTTATGTTATGCAAACTATCGAAAGCACTTTTGTTTCTAGTGTAGGTAAGTTTGTTGATGATTTCGAACGAAAGATAGAGGCTTATACTGGTTCTGCTAAGGCGGTAGCGACAGTGAACGGTACAGCAGCCTTGCATGCGGCACTGTACATGGCTGGTGTTCAGCGTGATGATTTAGTTATTACACAAGCGTTGACCTTTGTCGCAACCTGCAATGCCTTGCATCATATGGGGGCTGAACCCATCTTTGTCGATGTTTCTCCTATTAGCTTGGGACTTTGTCCAAAAGCTGTGGAGGCTTACCTGTGCGAGTATGCAGAGAAAACAGAAACAGGTTGTGTTCACAAAGGCAGCGGGCAACGAATCAAAGCTGTCGTGCCGATGCATACATTTGGCCATCCCGTCGAATTAGATGAACTTAATATTGTTTGTCGGCAGTGGAATATTACTTTAGTTGAAGATGCCGCTGAAAGCTTAGGCTCTTTTTACAAAGGCAAGCATACCGGCACTATTGGTGATTTTGGTGCCCTGAGTTTTAATGGTAATAAAATTATCACCACCGGCGGTGGCGGCATGGTGTTATGCCAAACGGCAGAGTTTGGGGCGCGTACTAAACACGTGACGACCACAGCAAAAGTGCCGCATCCGTATGAATTCTTCCATGATGAGCCTGGCTTTAACTACCGCATGCCTAATCTCAATGCTGCGTTAGGTTGTGCGCAAATGGAAGCGCTAGAGAATTACCTGATTCAAAAGAGACAGCTTGCTGGGTTATATGAAGGCTTTTTCAGCGGTTCAGATTTTAAGTTTGTAACTGAGCCAGGTTATGCACGGTCAAATTACTGGTTAAACGCGGTAATTTGCCCGGATAAGCAGAGCAGAGAGGAAGTGCTCTCTGTTACAAATAATTCAGGTGTGATGACTCGTCCAATTTGGCAATTAATGCATAGATTGCCAATGTTTAAAAATGCAATGCGTGGTGATCTCTCCTGCTCAGAGTTTGTCGAAGCTCATTTAATAAATCTTCCAAGTACACCCGTTGTACTAAATACCTCGCAGGGATAACTAGAATCATGACGCAGATGCATAAAAAAGTTGCGGTTTTTACAGGGACAAGAGCTGAGTATGGTCTGCTCTATTGGCTTTTAAAGGACATACAAAGCGATCCCGAGTTGACACTTCAATTGTTAGTATCTGGCATGCACTTTTCTCCAGAGTTTGGAGAGACCTATAAAGATATAGAGAAAGATGGTTTCAATATTGATGAAAAAATTGAAATCTTATTATCGTCTGACTCGCCGGTAGGAACAGCAAAAAGTATAGGGCTCGGTGTTCTTGGCTTTGCTGATGCACTAGCGCGATTACGACCAGATGTATTGATTATCCTAGGTGACCGTTTTGAAGCCCTTGCAGCCGCTCAGACTGCGATGATACTGCGTATACCAATTGTGCACCTTCATGGTGGTGAAATAACAGAAGGTGCTTATGATGATGCGATTCGTCATGCTATTACTAAGTTGAGTTACCTTCATGGAACTTCAACTGAAGACTATCGAAATCGAGTTATTCAGTTAGGAGAGGCGCCAGAACGAGTAAAAAACATTGGTGCAATCGGATTAGACCATCTGAACCGAGCGTCATTTATGACTGTATCAGAGTTGAGCAAATCACTCTGTTTTGAGCTAAATAGACCATATTTTGTAGTTACTTATCATCCGGTAACACTAGGGGAAGAAGCTCCTGAAGCGACTTTTCAGGCAATACTAGATGCATTAGATGAATACTCTGAATACCAAGTTATATTGACTTACCCAAATGCTGATGATGGTGGGCGACGAATTATTCCGATGTTAAAAGCGTATGCATTAAGTCAACCCAGTCGAGTATTGGCTATTCCTTCTCTTGGGCAAGTTCGTTACTTGAGTGCAGTAAAGCATGCTGCAGCCGTAATTGGTAACTCATCGAGCGGAATTATAGAGGTTCCCGCATTTGATATTGCAACGGTAAATATTGGTGTAAGACAAAAAGGACGCTTGGCGGCTAAAAGTGTATTGAATGCACAACCGAATCAACATTCAATTTCTGAACAAATTCAAATTGCAGTTAGGCGCAGTTATAAGCAAATTGATGAGAAGATTTGCAACCCTTACGGGCAGGGAAATGCGAGCAAACAAGTTATTGAAATGATAAAAACACTTTCATTTGAACCAAGTAAAGTGTTCTTCGATATCAACTTTTCTTGCCAACAGTGAGGTCATCATGACGCTAATTATTGCAGAAGCTGGTGTGAATCATAACGGTGACGAGAAATTGGCTTTTGAATTAGTCAGTGCGGCGCATCAGGCGGGTGCTGACATTGTTAAGTTTCAGACTTTTAAAGCTAAAAATCTCGTTACGGAAGATGCTACTCAAGCTGAATACCAAATTACCAATACACAGGTTCAGGAGTCGCAGCTACTTATGCTGAGTAGACTTGAACTTTCCTATGAGACTCACCATAAGTTAGTCCAGTATTGTGCTGAGTTGGGTATCGAGTTCCTTTCTACAGCCTTTGATTTTGAAAGCCTAGATTTTCTTGTGAATGATTTAAGACTGAGGCGCTTAAAAATACCTTCTGGTGAGATTACAAACGCTCCATTGGTGCTTGAGCATGCTCGTACAGGGTGCGACTTAATTGTGTCGACAGGTATGGCAACTCTCTCAGAGATTGAGGCCACATTGGGTGTCATTGCATTTGGGTATATCGATGATAAAGACATCGAGCCGAATGAGTTAGCATTTCAGCAAGCCTATGCATCAGTTCAAGGTCAGCAACTTCTAAAGAACAAGGTGACAATACTACATTGCACTACAGAATACCCAGCACCGATGGCGGAAATTAATCTAAAGGTCATGGATACGTTAGGTCAAGCATTTGAGTTACCTGCTGGATATTCAGACCATAGTGAAGGTATAGCTATCCCCATTGCAGCAGTGGCTCGTGGTGCGGTGTTGATTGAAAAACACTTTACATTAGATAGAAATATGCAAGGTCCCGATCATAAAGCCTCTTTAGAGCCTCAAGAACTTACTGCCATGGTTAATGCAATACGCCAAGTTGAAGTGGCTTTGGGGCGGAGTGTAAAGTGCCCTACTGCATCAGAAGTTAAAAATAAGGATGTGGCGCGTAAAAGTTTAGTTGCGGCGAAGGTGATTAAGCAAGGCGAGTTAATTACAGAAGAAAACCTTACGATAAAGCGCCCTGGTTCAGGTATGTCACCATATATGTATTGGAGGTTACTGAATAAGCCCGCAAGCAAAAACTACCAAGCTGGGGACTTGATCTTTGAATAAAGTTAAGGCCAAGCCCCTTGTTATTCTCGGTGGTGGAGGGCATGCCAGTGTATTGGTTGATATCTTGCTTTCACAACAACGTGAGATAGTCGCAATTGTCAGCCCTGAAAATATAAGTTCACGTCTTGCTTTTTCGGGTTTAAAACACATGAACAATGACCAAGATGTATTGGCGTTTTCACCTGCTGAAGTTAGGCTGGTTAATGGTATAGGCATGCTACCAAATTCAGCTTTAAAGCGTAATATTAATGAATACTTTCTTGATCTTGGCTATCGTTTTGAAACGATAATTTCGAATCAGGCGTATATCTCTTCCTTTGCGAGCATTGAACATGGAGCACAAGTTCTTCCGGGGGCCATTATACAACCCGGTGCGGTTATTGGCGCGCATAGTATTATTAATAGCGGGGCAATAATTGAACATGATTGCCGGGTTGGCCAATATAACCATATAGCCCCAAGGGCGACGCTATGTGGACAGGTTACGACTCAGCATGATGTTTTTATTGGCGCTGGCGCAACGATTATTCAAAACATTACGCTTGGTCACGGCTCTGTTATTGGAGCCGGTGCTATCGTTACTAAAAATGTATCATCAGGAAAAGTTTGCTATTCAAGTCGAATAATAATGAATTGAAAATAGCTAAAGGTTAATCATGAGTAACTCTTGGAAAAATATTTTAATAAAACCTGAGGCGACAATACTTGATGCTCTTGGGGTTATCGATAATGAAGCATTGCAAGTTGCCTTAGTAGTTAATAGTGAACAAAAACTATTAGGTGTAATAACCGATGGTGATATTCGTCGGGGGATACTTAATAATTTGTCATTAGACACTCCCGTCACCGAAATAATGAATTGCTCACCAATTACAGCAGAGATGAGCTCAACGAAAGAGCAATTGACACAATTAATGGAAAGTAAGAGCATACTTGCGATTCCGTTAATTGAAAACGGCAAAGTTGTTGGTTTAGAAACATTACAGAGATTACTTGAAACAACAATCTATCAAAACCCTGTATTTATAATGGCGGGAGGGTTTGGTACTCGCTTAAGGCCTTTAACAGATTCCTGTCCAAAACCGATGTTGAAAGTTGGTGACAAGCCAATATTGGATATATTAATTACTAACTTTATTAAAGCTGGTTTTGTCAATTTCTATATATCAACACATTATATGGCTGAGCAAATTCGAAGCTACTTCGGTGATGGTAGTGAGTTAGGAGTGAAAATTCATTATATTCATGAAGAGGCTCCATTAGGTACGGGGGGAGCACTTGGTTTACTGCCTGACGACTTACCAAAAGGCTTACCTTTGATCATGGTGAATGGAGATGTGCTCACCAAGGTTGATTTTGAAAGGCTATTAGATTTTCATAATGAGCATCAGGCCGATGCCACCATGTGTGTACGAAAGTATGATTATCAAGTTCCCTATGGCGTTGTTAGTGGCGAAGGGAACAAGGTTACCTGCATGGTTGAAAAGCCGGTTCAACATTTTTTTGTTAACGCAGGCATTTATGTCATATCTCCATGTGTGATTGATTCTGTGCCTAAAGATTATCATATCGATATGCCTACTCTATTGGATCAGCATATGAGTGAGCGTGAAAACGTTTTAATGTTTCCGGTTCATGAATATTGGCTTGATATTGGTCGAATGGCTGATTTTGAACGAGCTCAAACAGATATTTTAAGTTTAGGTTTGTAATGATTAAAAATAAACGAGTGTTAGCTCTTATTCCCGCAAGAGGTGGAAGTAAGAGGTTACCTCGAAAAAATATATTACCTTTGGCAGGCATACCTTTAATAGCCTGGACGATAGACGCTGCTCTTAAATCAAAGTATATCGACCGAGTTGTGGTCTCTACTGACGATGAAGAGATTATGTGTGTCAGCAAGCAATTTGGAGCCGAAGCCCCCTTTGTTAGGCCTGTTGAGCTTGCGTCAGATACTGCAACATCTACAGACGTCGTTCTTCATGCGTTAAATTTTTTTAAGAATGATTTTGATGTGATTGTTTTATTGCAGCCATCGTCCCCGCTAAGGGAAGAGAGTGATATCGATAGGGTTATTGAGCAGTTAGTCAGCCAAGACGCAAATGGTATAGTTTCAGTAAGTGAGTGTGAGCACACTCCATTGTGGTCAAATACTTTACCGGCTGATGGAAACATGTCTTCATTTATAACAAAAGATGCGCTTAAGCGTTCTCAAGATTTAAAAACATTTTACAGGTTAAATGGGGCGATTTATTGTTATAAGACTGATTATTTTATAGCGAATCAAGGAGGTAGCTACGCTGATGGTGTATATGCTTGTATCATGAAAAAAGAAAAGTCAGTTGATATCGATGATATAACCGACTTTAAATTTGCAGAGTTTCTTATTGGTCTTTATCGCTAACTTTTTTAAATTAAACCAGACTATATTGGTCTGGTGATTTAAGTGCCACTACTGAAAGAAAAAGAAATAACCGACTAGGCAGAAAGAAAGTAATGCCCCGGTTATCACAGGATAGATAAGATAGCCATCTTCAGCCCTGCGTGCTCGCTTAAAACATAAGTTCATTAGTATAAGGTTGAATATAATGACCATGAAGGAAGCTACAACACCATAGCGAAATGGAAGCTGTTTTATTTCAGTACATAGATAAATTAGAATAAGCCAATCAAGAATGATCAGGTATAGGAATATTTTCTGTAAACCATCGACTCCTTTTCTAACATATGAATTAGGCACCGTTATTTCCTCAAGTATATAAGGCCTAAGTAATCTAAATGATTACTCATTTAAGATTTGCTCAGTTTGTAGATTTTATTTAAAACTGAGATGATTTTTTGTTCGTCTTCGATATCCCATTTTGCACCGATAAAGTTAAGTTTTCCATTTACTTTCTTTATTCGCATAATTGTAATTGGGACCAATTCATTATTAATCGATAAGCATATTTTTTGGTTTACTTTCAGATTACAGCTAGTAATCAGTCCGAGTCCTCCCAGCCCTATATCTTTTATATTGGCAATGCCAATAAGTTTTTCGAACCAGCGGTGATTATCAATCAAAGGCACTGTGATGCCGTCGCAGGCAAACATAATGTCTTCATCAGCATCTAGTCTGAGATTCAGTCTTATATGTTGTCGACTTTCTATGCTGTCGGTTTTCTCTTTAGCTGCCTTGTCGGCAGGAATAAACTCACTGTGCTGAACTATTGGTTTGTCCACGACTCTGGGTATCTCGATCTAGGTTGATTCGCTTCTGCAATTTTTTTCGCGTCTGTAACCGCTTTACTGGGGGCAATACTTTCTTCTGGTAATCCTGTCATTTGACGTAGTTGCATTTCTGCATCAGTAGTCATAATTATCATCTCAATACGTCTATTAGCTGCAGCTGCTGGATCATGACTAATATACGGGGCCTGATCCGCCATGCCTGTTACTTGGAGTACTTGATTATTTTTGACTCCGGCGTATCCGAGTACTCGTCTAGCGAGTAAAGCGCGTTTACTCGATAGCTCCCAATTGGTAAACGTTTTTCCAATAAAAGGAGTGGAGTCGGTATGGCCTGAAATACTCATTTTGTTTTCGACTTTACTGAGTACCGGTCCTAATGCCATTAACAGATCTTCAAAGTAAGGCTTCATTTCTGAGCTGCCACGAGTGAACATGAACTTGTTAATATTGTCGTGCATCAGTATTCGCACACCTTGTGGTACCACCTGTAGCTTGACGTTAGCGCTCATGCTGACATCTTCGATGACTCTGTCTATTTCTCTTGCCAGCACCTCTAATTGAGCCTGAGTTTCAAATTTACCGGGGAGCATAGCGTTAAGTTCAGGGCCTTTACCTGCCTTTGCATTATTTTCCCCTTCAGGTATGCGATTATGTAGCGCAGGTCCTCGGGTACCAGCGCCACTAGAAGAGGTGGGGAGCACTGGTTCTTGAATGGTCATCTGTCCTTCAAAATCGAGCATTGAAGGAGAGCTGCTCAAATCAAACGGGTTGATAGAACCTGCTTCAAATAAGTCACCTTGTATGTGCTTAGCTATCACGGTGCGTTCTTGCTGATCGGCTATTTGTATAATCCATAACACCATGAAAAAAGCCATCATGGCCAAGGTGAAATCGGCAAAAGCCACTTTCCATGCCCCGGCATGGCCCTTGCGTGGTTTCCCCCGCCTTTTACGTTTTATGATTATGGGCTCAGGTCTAATCGCCATTAGCTTTGTTGCTCCGCTAACCAGCGTTCGAGCTCGATAAATGAGGGACGGTTTTCTATTTGAATCTGTTTACGGCCTGCATCGATAGCTATCATAGGCGGCTTGCCTTTAGCAAATGCAGCCAGCATTGCAGCAACACAACGTAATTGAGCCGACTTTCGCTCCACTAAATGTTCAAGCGCTTTGGCTATTGGATCGAATAAGCAGTAACAGGCAAAAATCCCGATGAAGGTACCGACTAGTGCTGCAGAAACTTTCACGCCTATCATGGTGATTGGGCCATCGATGCTCGACATGGTGATGATAATTCCCATTACGGCAGCGAGGATGCCGAATCCTGGCATGGCTTCAGCAATTTTGGCAATCGCATGTGAAGGACGCATGCTGTCCTCCTCAATGCGGTGGATCTCTTCTTCAAGAATATGTTCTAAATCATGAGGTGAGATCTTGCCCATTGACTGTAAGCGGAGATTATCAATAAGGAAATTCAGTACATTTGGATGTTCAAGAATCGCTGGATACATGAGGAACAGTGAGCTCTCTCTTGGCTTTTCAACGTGGTCGTCGATAACCTTTAGTCCCTGCATTTGAATTTGAGTCATTAGCATAGACATAAGCCCAAAGAGTTGCGGATAGAGTTCTGGGTCTTCTTTCTCTACTTTTAAGATCTCTTTAAGCTGTTCTACCATTACGATGAGAACAGGCTTTGGGGTGGCAATGACTAATGCCCCCAGACCGGCGCCAAAAATAATCAGAATTTCAGCTGGTTGCCATAGCGCGAGTAATACGCCGCCAGCCCACATATAACCACCAAACACAGATAACAGAATTATCACTAACCCTATAAGTTTACTCATACTACCTCACGTATTTACCGCTCCCATTCTTGATAGATCTGCTGAAGTTGTTTCACTGCGTGTTTGTGCAGCTGGCAAATACGTGTCTCAGTCAGTCCTAATGTTGCGGCGATTTCTTTTAAATTGAGTTCATGCTGATAGTAAAGCGACAGAATTATCTGTTCTCTTTTGTTTAATTTTAAAATAGCTTGGAATAACGTTTCTTTTGTTGAAAATTGCTCCAACATGTCACTTTTATCTTCAAAGTGTCCGCCGTCACCAATGAGTTCGTCCAAGCTACGCATCGATTCAGACTGAGATGCAAATAGGCGTTCTCGATACTCCACTTGGCTAAGTCCCATAGATTGTGCAACCTCCAAATCAGTGGGTTCTCGCTTTAACGAACGAGTGAGTTTTCGTACCATATCGTTAAGTTCGTGGGCTTGCTGCCTAACGGGACGTGGCCGCCAATCTTGGCGGCGTAGCTCGTCTAGAATCGCGCCACGAATACGTTGTCCTGCAAAAGACAAAAAGCCATTGTCGTACTCACCTGGGTAGCGACGGGCTGACTCTAATAGCGCCATCATGCCTATCTGTTCCATATCTTCTATCGCGAGCGCAATACCACAATGGCTTCTAAGTTGAGATACGGAACGCTTAACTAAAGGGAGGTATTGCTTCATCACCTGACTTTCGGCGAGACGGTTAATCGCAACTTCTTCAGCAGCTTCTTGATAGGCAGATAGTGCAGTGTTCATAGCATAGCCTTCTATTGAATAATCATTCGAGTAAACAGCACTTCTTCTAACTCTATATTGAAGTCATTTTGTGCTAGCACTGCAGATAAGATACTGTGGGCTTCTTTTTGTAATGGCTCAAATCGTTTGGTGTCATTTAACTCATTGAAATGTTTGGTTGAAAACATTTTCATTAATGAGTTTTTGATCACTGAGTCAGCTTGAGTTAAGGTGAATTTTGCATCTTTCGAGCGAGTCTTGATTGCAAGTTCCAGCAATAAGTAGTGCGAATACTCATCACCTTGAATAGAGATGACAAATTTATCGAGAGGGTAGAACTTTGCGGCCTCTATTTCGGGCTCTTGCGGGCCGAATGGTTCGCCAATTAGGGTGGGGGATTGCCAACCAACCCAGAATGTTGCACCTGTCCAAGTCAGAAAAAGCAAAACGAGAGCGAGTCTCTTGCCTTGTTTGTTCATCGACGCCATGAGTTTCTCCTAAATTATGCTAACAGATCCACGTGATCTTGTTGTTGAGAGTGGCTGTTAAAAGACGTTTCTGTTCCATTGTTTGTCGCGGCAGCAATAGCGAAGTCAGACGCTTGTGTATCTTGCTTTTGAGGGCGGTCATCCTGACTAATATCGACATCAATCTGACCACCATGATCCATTGCTAGCTCGGCGCGTAATCTATCTAGGCCCATTAATAGAGCGTCGCGCACCGATGAGTTCGCGGCATGCATTTGAATGTGTAAGCGATCACCGTCTAAGCGTACATTGAGCTCAACCTTACCTAGCTCGGGCGGATCGAGCCTGATTTCGGCCTGCTTAATTTGTTGATCGATTTGAAACTTCAATTGCTCTCGTAGAGGAGATAGCATCTCATGAGCTTGTTGCAACAAAGGAGCTGTCTGAGAAACCGCAACCGGTCCCCACTGTGCGACAGCTGTTTGCGAACGAGTACTCGATGCCAAAATCTGGTTAACAGAGTCAACAATGTCTACGGAAGCGGTATCGGTTATTGATGCTTGCAGTGGCGAGTTCATTGCTTGAAATAAACTCTGGCTCATCATGGTGTCACTCTTTAGCGTTCCAGTTTGCTGAGGCAAGCTAGTCTGGGGCGTGACAGAGTTAGCCTGGGATGACAACTGTTGGTAGCTGCTCGTCGAAAGCGAGTTTGTCTGTGCTTGCCCTGTTCCCTGTGATCCAATCGACAGGTTTACAGCTTGTGCGCTAGAGTATTGTGAGCTTGGGGGCGCTGTTGACAGCTTAGGGGCGAGCGGTGAGCCTTCCAAAAACGGTAAAGCCTGTGCACTCGTATCCTGAGCCGCAGTTAAGCCAGTCGTTAAGTTAGCAACAGACTGAGTTTGCAAGGATGCTGGTGGCTGCTGTCCATAATGGCCTGCAGAAAACGAAGTTGTTGCGTTTTTCTGAGCTGAGAAGGCTGAACCCGTTGAGGTTGCTGCCAATAACCCAGGTGGTATTTGACTCAGTTGACTTGCGTCAGTGGTGTCAATTGAAGCGAAAGCCAACGAGAACGGCAATACGTCCGCTTGATGTTGTTCAAGCGGGTCGTCATTGTGATTACAGCTATGGCTTTTTATTTGCGTTGATAGTTGACCGCTAGTCGTTGACGCTTGAGCTGTGCAGCCTGATAAAACCGAGTTATTAATCATAAGCACCACCACTGACACTGGTCAGCTGATAAGCCGCTAGACCGTCTTGTTGCTGCTTAAATTGATTCATCTCTTGCCCTAACTGATCTTTTGCTTGTACTAATTGCTGTAATACCTGTTTATGGGTGGCGGCTAACGATTGACGCGCAGCGAGCTGCGAGTGGCAACTCGGTTTGCCAGCTTTGGTTAATACTTCAATTAATTTTGCATTCACTTTGGCTAACTTTTCCCAGTCTTGGGCGTGAGCATGGAACAACAGCGCTTTTTCAAACTGTTGCCATTGCTCAATTGAGATTAGCCCAGCCTTCTCTGACATCGGTAATGACCTTAGTGATGGGTTTTAGGGCGGCAACGCTGTTTTCAACGCTAGCGATAACCAGTTGGCGACTGCAATAGTCATAGAGGCGATTTAGCGTAAATGCGACTTCGGCGCCATTTTCAAGATCTAGCATGGAATCGAGCCCATGTACGATGTTGAGGCATTTGTTGATACTTTGACCTTTTTCCTCATAGCTCTTACGTTGCATAAATCCTGCTGTGCGCTCTATCTCTTCTAACAATCCATCCAGCAGCATACGCACCATCTCGTGAGGGTTAGCTGCAGCAGCCCTAGCATTTAGCGAGGTCTGTTTGTAAGCATTAAAGGGGTCGTGCTCGTTCAACATTTATAGTATGTCCTTAATAAAACAGCGCGCTTGAAGACTGAAGTTGGCTAATGGTTGCTTCCATAGCTGTGAATTGGGCTAGATAGATTTGGTATCTTTGCTCCATCTGTCTATCGTGATTATCCATGCTGGTTTCGACTCGTTCGATCTGCATTTCAAGGTTATCTTTCTTGAGATCCATCGAGCCTTGAAATTGAGTGAATGGCTCGATGATTTTGTCGAGCTTATCGACATAGCTGCCCGTGTCGGTAAACATGTCCTGCACGGCATTAGGGTTATCTTTTAACGCTTTAGATAGTTTCTCACTGTCGACATCGAGCTTGCCATCGCGGCCGAATTCAACACCAATATCTGATAAGCGCATGCCGTTAGGTGCAGCGTCAAAGATGGCATCGCGCATGTTCTGTTGCAGCATGCGAATACTAGAGTCGCCCTTAAGTACGCCTAGTTGATCTTCGGTGATTGAAGAATTACTGTCATCTTCATCGTCTTCTTTATCTTCGTCTTCCTTATCTTCATCACTATTGTCATCTTTATCGGCATTTTCTTGGTTCAGCTCATCTAAAGCTTCACTGCCCATAGAGCGGGTTAATTTGTTGATTTCATCCATCAAGTCATTAAAGATATCGACGAAGTCTTCGATGGCCTGCTCACTAGCATCGGTATCAGACTCAATTTTGATGTTGCTGCTTTCACCTGGTTTATGAGCTTTATTCAGTTCGATAGAGACGCCATCGATGACATTGACTAAGTTATTGCTGCTGCTGACGATATCGATGCCATTAAGGTTTACTTTGGCATCTTGTGCGGCACGGCGCTCGGTCATGCCCCAATCTTTGGCGCCCGTACCATCCATAGGATCCATGGTGACACTGATATTGTTAGCGGCTCCAGTCTCTTTAGAGGAGAGCATTAACTCAACTTGGCCACCGGTGCGTACCAACGATGCCTGCACTCCAGGGTTACCAGAGTGGGAGTTAATCATGCCAGTAAGATCTTTAACTGTCGCGGTGCCACCGGCATTGAGCTTAGACATGTCGAGGCTGATGCTGTCACTTGGATCTGAGCCGAGCTGGATATTAATAACTCCAGTAGTCGGAAGTAGGCTGTCCTCGCTAGCAAAGCTTTTAGTCACTTGATGCGCTTGCGCTAGCTGCTCAATATGCAGGTCATAGTCACCCGTTGGTGCGCCACTTTCGACAGAAATGGAGGCATTATCATCGCTGACCGATGAGGTTTTACTTTCGAAAGCATCACCGTCAATCGCTTCCAGCTTGCTACTCATAGAGTCTAAGCTGCGCTCTAAGATCTTATAGGCATCAAGCTGCGCTTCATACTTAGTCATATTGCTTTTGAAAATCTGATCTTTGCCTGCACGCTCTGCGACAATAAGCTGTTCGGCGAATGTGGCGCCACCCATACCTGAAATCATTACGCTCCTCCAAAATTGCTATTAAGCAATCCATGTGCCATTAATTTAAGAACTGTTAGTTGTTGTTAGTTAAGTGTTTATTCTTTTTTTGTAGTGAGCGCCTAACACTCGGTTTCCGTTGTTAACTACTGACGGGAAGTCTTGCTTCCGCCTATCAAGAGTTACTGCATCGAGTCAAGGTTATGCGCTTGCCTATAGCTTGATTAAGGCGACCTAACTACAGGCTTGCTAAAGCTATGGGGCTGGAATTTATAAGATAAACGGCAAAAAAAAGGGCCGTGAGGCCCTTTTAAAAAAGTGTGGAGAAAGTAAGGGATTAACCCAATAGACCCATAACCAAACCAGTATTTTGGTTTGATGAAGATAGAATGTTGGTACCAGCTTGTACTAATAACTGGTTCTTACTCATAGCTGCAGTTTCTGAAGCGAAGTCGGCATCCATGATACGGCCAGCAGCCGCTTTAGTGTTCTCGGTAACGTTAGTTAGGTTAGATGCTGTGTGACCAAGACGGTTAATGTTAGCACCTAGGTCAGAACGCATTGAGCCAACGGCGTCAATAAAGTCATCGATTTCACCGATTTGAGCACCAAGAGTAGAAGCTTTAACGCCTGATAATGTTGCAATTCCAGATCTAATGCCCGTAATGCCAGAAGCGCCGCTAACAGTTAGGGTTTCACCTGAACCTGCACCGATTTGGAAGCTGACATTACCAGAGATAGCGCCAAACAGATCGTTGCCCGCATAAGTAGTTTTTTCCATGATACGAGTCATTTCAGCAGTCAGTGCTGTGAACTCATCGTTCAGTGCAGCTCTATCTGCAGTAGAGTTCACGCCGTTAGCTGCTTGAGTAGCCAATTCTTTTTGACGATTCGCAATAGTAGCTAGTTCATCTAGCGCACCATCGGCAGTCTGTAGCATAGAAGTTGCGTCAGATACGTTACGGTTTGCTGTTTCCATACCAGTTACGTTAGCTTCCATGCGTGAAGCAATTTGTAGGCCTGCAGCATCGTCAGCCGCGCTGTTGATACGTAGACCTGTTGATAAACGCTCCATAGCATTGCTTAGTAGGTCGTTGTTTCTGTTTACTGAGTTTTGAGCGATGTTTGACGCATTGTTAGTCATTACAGATAACATGGGTGCTTCCTTTAAATTTTAATTATTTGGTTGGTGTCTTAAATAATAAAACGACATTGAATCTTAAAACTGAAGATTGAGAGTGAAAATAAAATAAATGTTTGCGTAACTAATTGTTTTATATGCTGTTAGGTGTTTGATTTTTATTGTTTGTATGAAGCTAAATAAGGGCTGGATGAGAGGGGGAACTAGCTAGTTATTAGCCGAGTATAGATAGAGAAATAGGCGGCTCATTTTACTTCTTGATCGGAGCCGTATTCACTTTTACTTGCTTGAAAGCAGATGGCAGTACCACGTCTTAGGTTAGTAAGGATGATACTTGAGAGCGTGTCATATTGGCCTGTGCCATCAGCGAGGTAATTTGCAGGCTAAATGGAGTCGGCTGCATTAGGTTGCTTAATTGACTCATGTTCGACTCTAGTTCTAACTGGGTGTCTTTTTTAAGGCTTAATTGCTGCAGCTGTTGCAGAATTTTTTGTTTACTGTCACTCAGCTCTTGTAGCTGTTGCTCTACTTTATGCAGCGACTTAGCTATCTTGGCAATAGCTTGCTTGAGTTCGGCATTGCTGCCAAAGCGCCATTCTCTTGGATCTTGCCAGCTTAGTTCTTCATTAACCTTAATGGTTCTTGGCTCACCAGCAGGGAGGCGCTGGCCTTGACCTGTCATGAGTATGCCAGTTTGGATCTGTTGCCATTGCGACTTAGGGCTAGTAAAAATTAACTTACCCTCCTTGCTGTGGTTAGCTTTAATCTCTAGCGCTTTAAGTGAATCATTAATCTTAGTTAGCAGTTGTTGTGGTTGCTTGTTTGCCGGTAAAACAAGGCTAGTAGATTGATTGCCGACCTGGATTATCAGCCGTTCATCACGTTGTTTAGAGGCTGTTAAATCAACCGATTTTAGGCTAAAGCTATGTTGAGCTGCTGGTCTTTTGGCTGAGATAAGGTTGAGTTGGTGATCGATTAAGGGCTTATTATCATAGCTGATAGCAAGCTGGGACAGTTTATTTTGAATCAACTTACTACGAGCCGTCTGCTCAAGCATAGATTGCTCTGAGGCGCTTGAGGCAAGAGATTGCTTTACTTGGCTTTGTAGTTGTTTAAGTAGTTGCTGAACCTGCTGTAAGCCCTGTTCTGCGACTTGTGCTGCACTAATTCTATGCTGTCCCTGAGTGACTTTAGCCCACTTGTTGTAGCTTTCTAATCTATGGGTTGGAATCGCGGCAAGCTTAGCTTTGGCCTGTTCGTTTGTTGGTTGCTGCATACCAACAGCTGGCGCAACCGTTGGGCTGCGCTGCTGAACATTAAGCGTGTCGGAAATTCCGTTGAGCATAAAATTATTTGGGCCTGATTAGATATGGTTAAACAGTGTTAGCTGTGACACTTGAACAAAGGTTTGCTGAGTCACTTTTAGAGTGGTGAGTTTTAAGTTGTACTCTGCAGTGGCCTGAGCATAATCCAAACCTTCGGTTTCACCAATCACTTCTTTATTAAATAGTACCCGTTCTTCATGGCTTCCTTGCACTAGGCTGAGGGTATTTTGCTTGCCACCGATATCGGTAATTGCAGAGCTGATACTGGTCAGAGTGTCGTCTAGGCTTGCCAACATATCACCTGAGACTTGATCAAATGCTGGATCACCAGGAGCGAGCGCGGGATCTTCCAGGGCATCGATGAAGTCTTTGGTTTGATTGAGAATATCGGCACTGCCATTAGAGAAGATAAAATCTGCCGCCGTACTGTTTGCAGTCATCCAGGAAGAGGAAGAGGTTTGTACTTCTCTGTGGCTAGTATCGCCCTGATAAACATAGTTACCCGCCGCATCTTTGCCAATCGGCGGCGTGTCGGTCTCGTTGCCTGAGAACAGGTAGTTACCCCCTTCATCTTTGGCGTTGAGTACATCGGAAAATGACTCTAATAGCTCCTCTAACTCAGCTGCATAGGCTGTGCGGTCTTCTGCAGATAGGCTGCCGTTACTGGCCGAAACTGTGATTTCACGCATGCGATTTTGCAATTCAACCATGCTCGACATATAGGTTTCTGCACGGCCAAAACTGCTACTTAATGACTCGGTATTTTTAAGGTACTGCTCGGTCGCAGCCATATCACGCTCATTGCCCATCACTTTTACCGCACCGATAGGATCGTCAGATGGACGTAGTATTGAACTGCCTGTCGCCATCATCTCGTTCAGTCTCGCGATATCGACAGTAGAGTTTTGTAGGCTTTGCAAGTTATTGGCGTAGAGGTTATGCATGCTTACGCGCATAAGAATATCCTTAAATACTGTTTAATATGGTTTGAAAAAGCTGATCGGCAGTCGAAATTACTTTGGCATTCGCTTGGTACGATTGCTGATAAATGATGAGATTGACCCCCTCTTCATCCATATTGACTCCACTGGTACTCGCCCATTGAGATTGGGCTTCAATTTGCACTTTTTCTGCGGTTTCTTTGGCCATTTTAGCCTGACGAGAGGCTGAGCCCAGTTCACCAATTTTACTGGCAAAAGCATCGCCCATGGTGGCATCAATGCCCATGGAGTCGAAGGTAAAGCTTTTATCCGCTAGCTCAACTAATGCCTTTAAGTTGCTGTTATCGCCTGGTGTACCATCTTGACCAAAAGCCAGCATGTCAGGCTTGAAGTCGGCCGAAATTTTTAATGTGCCAGCAGGGTTTGTTGGGTCATAAGTAAATAGATCTTGAGTCGGAGTATTACCATTTAAGTCGGTACCCGCCTTTAATATCGTGTTGAACTCATCGGCCATTGTCTGGGCCAATTCGTTATTAAAGGCTATCGATTCAACAAGGCTGTTATCACGGTAATCAAGCAGAGCGCCTAAACTGCCACCGGCAGATTCATCTAGCGGAAAGCTTGATTGACCAAATTGAACGCTCAATTGGCTAAAAAGCGGATTGGACGGATCGGGGGAGACCTGTATTTTTGAGGCGGTAGTTCCAGATAGCAGTGGTTGTCCTTGAACTAAAGAGATGTTCACCATGTTATTGGCGTCATGCACGATATTAACGTCAATAATCTTTGACAGATCATCAATGGCCGCATCACGTGCATCTAACAGGGAGAGTGGTACATTACCGCTAGCATTAGAGGCCTGAATTTGCTCGTTAAAGCTAGAAATGGTTTCAAGCTGTGCATTAATCTCTTTGGCCGAAGCGCCGATCTGTCCTTCGATCTGGTTAACCTGAGTGTGGACCCCTTCACTGATAGAGTTAAATCTTTGGGTTAATGCCTTTGCTTCATTGAGTACACCTTGGCGAAGCGCAATCTCATTAGGTTGCTCCATGGCTGAGTTTAGCGAGGCAAATAACAGATCTAGACCTGCTGAGATACTATTACCCTCGGAGCCAAAAATTTGCTCAACCTGACCAAAATAACTGGCTTGTGTTTCAGCAAAACCTAAGTTGCTAGTGGCATTCCACTGCTGTGTGACTTGGTATTGATCGGAGATTCGGCGCACACCATCTACCATCACGCCTGAGCCACTGCCATATGTGCCATTACCTACCGAACTCATTACCACTTGTTGGCGAGAGTACCCCGGCACCATGGCGTTGGAGACATTATTTGAGGTCGCAGTTAGGGCCGCCATACTGGCATTAAGCCCTGACATACCAATATTGAGCATGCTCATCGTGTGTCCTTTTCTATCTTGGGGGAGGGCCGCAGTGGGCCCTCACGAAATTAGTCTTGCGGCTTAGCAATAAATGGCACAATCAAGGCGGGTTGCATGGCTCTTGTATTGGGATTTGCGACATTCACCGTTTCATGCTGATTAGAAGCGACCGTCTCAGGGCTAGACTTAAGGGCGGAAGACAATTGTTTTGTCATCACGCTAGCAAGTCCGGTGCTCTGCATCTGACTCAAGCGGCCGGCAAGCTCTGCATCATGCCAATCACGGTACATGCCGTCATTTTGTGAAGATAGGGGGCTATCTTCATCTGCCATCACATCTGAAGCGCTGCGCATCTGTTTTAAGACGGTTTGTAAAAATTGCGCTTCAAACTGCTGACTCACTAGCTTTAATGCGCCGTGCTCGCCGTTGGCTTTAATTAAGTCGCCAGCGTTGAGTTGGTTAAGATAGCTGTGGTTGTTGTCTAATTTCATTATATGACCACCAGTTCCGCTTCCAGTGCACCGGCTTCATCTAGTGCTTGTAGAATTGACATCAGATCCATGGGTGATGCACCAAGGCTATTGACTGCACGTACTATGTCATCAAGGGCTACGCCTTCTTCCCAGACAAACATATGGCCATTGCCTTGTTCAATATCGACAGTGCTGTCGTTAGTGACGACTGTTTCGCCTTGGGCTTGGCCTAAAAACGCCCCGTTTGGCTGGCTGACATTTTGTTGCTCTACGATAGAGACGGTAAGATTGCCATGGCTGACGGCGGCCTTACGCACCACCACATCACCGCCCATAACAACGGTACCGGTACGGCTATTAAATACCACCCGTGGTGACTTGCGGCCTTGCTCAATTTGCAACTCTTCGAGCATAGACATAAAGGTGACGCGTTCGCGATTGGAGCTTGGGGCACGTACCATCACCTTGGCGTTGCTGTCAGCTTCTGCCACGCTCGGGCCAAATAGCTCATTGACAGCACGCTCAATGTTACGTGCTGTCTTAAAGCTTGGCTGCTTGAGGTTTAAGACTATGTGCTCGGTTTCATTGAAGTTACTCTTCATGGCAGCTTCCAGTAATGCGCCGTTGGGAATGTTACCCACCGTCGGAATATTTACTGTAATTGAGCTGCCATTACGGCCCTGAGCCGATACTCCGCCGACAACTAAATTACCTTGAGCCACGGCGTAGATCTCGCCATCAACGGCGCGTAGTGGCGTCATTAGCAGGGTACCGCCACGTAAACTTTTAGCGTCACCAAGTGATGACACGGTAATGTCTAACGTTTGTCCCGGGCTTGCTAGCGGCGGCACTGTGGCTGAAACTGCTACAGCCGCTACGTTCTTTAGTTTGGGGTCGGTTTTGTCATCGATCTGCACGCCAAACTGCTTCAACATATTCACAACCGACTGGCTGGTGAATTTGACCTGATTCTTGTCACCGGTACCGTCTAGACCCACGACAAGACCATAACCCACGAGCTGGTTATCACGAATACCTTGTACATCGACGATATCCATCAAATAGCGATTCTGAATCTCGGCCTGAACGGGAAGCAATGGCAGTAAGGCGAGCAACATACTGGTGATAAAGAGGGCGATTTTTTTCATTCAAACAACCTTGATTCTTGAATCGGTAAACGGAAAATCATAACGGGAACCAAGGGCTATTAAAGTAGCGTGATGCCCAACCCATACGGTTGCTATCGGTAATAGCACCTTGGCCACCATAGATAATGCGAGCATCGGCGATACGCTGAGATGAAATGGTGTTGTCGTTGCCAATATCGTCGGTACGGATCAACCCGAGTAAACGCAGGTACTCGTCGCCTTGGTTAAGTCTGAGCCATTTTTCGCCACGAATTAATAGCGCGCCATTAGGTAAAACTTTAGCCACGGTGACCGTGATTGAGCCTGATAGCTGGTTTTGCTGCGTGCTCGAACCTGTGCCGCTAAAAGAGCTACCTAAGTTGGCTTCGCCGCTACCGGCGATACTGTTGTTACCTGTAGTGCCTTGGCCATCAAGCGACAAGCCCGTGTTTTTATTGGTCTTAGTGTCAGCACTTTTACTCGAGTAAGTCTTTTCATCTAGGGCGACGGTAAGAATGTCGCCTTCGCGAAATGCACGCTTATCTTTGAATAGTGTGAGCATAAACCCAGGGCGGTAGACGCTACCGTCTTTGGCGTCAGGCAAGCTGTAATCTATTTCTGGCGGTGCCCACTCAGGTTTTCCTGGTTTAGTATCAAGTTCAGGAATATGGGAGATACAGCCAGATAAGAGTAATACTAAGCCAATCCAAAATCCTATCCGAAGTTGTTGCATGGTGATCCTTTTTCGAGTCCTAATGTGAACCAAGGGAAAAGCGCTGATTACAGCGCTTGATTTAGGAACTTAAGCATATCGTCAGAGGCCGATACGACTTTGGCGTTCATCTCGTAAGCACGTTGTGTCGAAATCATCTCGACCATCTCTTCGACCACGTTTACGTTAGCGCCTTCTAACGCTCCTTGGCGAACTTGGCCTAAGGCTTCATCGCCAGCTATCCCCTCAATCGCAGCGCCAGAAGCGCCCGTTTCACGGTATAAGTTGCTACCACGAGCTTCTAAACCTGCAGGGTTAGTGAAGTTAACTAGGGTGATTTGCCCTAGCTCTTGAGAGTCCGCCTGGCCAGCCATTTGAGCCGAGACAATACCGTCGGAGGCGATTGTCACTGTCAGTGCTTCATCAGGAATTTGGATGTTAGGCACTAAAGGTAAGCCTTGAGATGTCACCATTAAGCCATCGCTATCACGGTAAAATTGGCCATCTCGAGTAAAGCTCACATCACCATTGGCCTCTTCGATTTGGAAGAAGCCTTGGCCTTCAATAGCCAAATCTAGCTGTTGATTGGTGGTCAACATGTCACCAGGGGTGAATACCTTTTGCGTACCAGCAACTCGAGTACCTGTACCCAGCTGTAGGCCTGCAGGCAGTTGATTCTGTTCATCAACTTGACCACCAGGCTGGCGTTGTACCTGATAGAAAAGATCATTAAAGGCCACGCGGTCGCGTTTGAAACCTGTGGTGTTAACGTTTGCCAAGTTGTTGGCAATGGTGGTCATCTTAGTATCTTGGGCGGTTAAGCCGGTTTTACTGACCCATAAAGCTGATTGCATCTAGTGTGTCCTTAAAAATATGGTCTACGCATCACGCAGTAGGCGATTACCCGCCTCTGCGAGCTTTTCGGCGCTCTTCATGAGTTTGACTTGCACCTCGAACTGGCGGCTTAAATCCATTGCTGCAATTAATTCACCGACAGCCTGCACATTACTGGCTTCTAAAAAGCCACTGCTTACCGTCACTTCTTCGCTAGCGGGTAAAGGCTGGCGGTCTTGTGGGTAAAGCAAACCGTCTAAGCCTTTACTCATTAGGGCGATATCTGGATTAACCAGCTTAAGCTGGCCAACTTCTTCGATAACACCATCGGCGTCGGCAATAATGTTAATTCTGCCGTCATCGCCAATGAAGAGTTCACGGTACTCTGGCAGTACAATTGGACCCGCTAACCCAGCAACGGGGCGACCATCTAGGGTTAGCTGGCCGGTTGCATCTGCAGTCATAGCACCTGCGCGGGTGTAACCCTCTCCCTCAGCCGTCATTACCGAGAACAGACCTGCATTGTTGATCGCCAGATCAAGCGTGCGGCCAGTGGGGTTCAGGGTGCCGCTTTGTCGGCTGAATCCGCTGCCCTGTGTTTGAGCGAGTACGCGAGTCTGTAGGCTGTCTCCAATTGGAGCTATGACCTTGGCATTGACCCGTTCAAGATCGGCCTTGAAACCCGTTGTATCAGCATTGGCTAGGTTATTGGCGCGTATTGCCTGCGCCTCCATTACCCGTGACGCACCACTCGCTGCGGTATATAGCATTCTGTCCACGGATTATTCCTAGATTGCGTTTAACAAGGCTTGTTGCATGGTTGAGTTGGTATCAAGCACCTTGGCATTGGACTGGTAGTTACGCTGAGCCGTCATCAAGTTAACCATTTCGGCGGTTTGATCGACGTTAGAGCCTTCAAGGTAACCCGCACTCAGTCCACCTAGCGTGCCAGTCGTTGGCGTACCGATAATAGGTTGGCCTGCTGCATTTGAGGCAGTCCAAGCGTTATTGCTCGTAGGCACTAAACCATTTGGGTTGCTAAAGTCTGCCAGTACGACTTGACCTTGGATCTGCTCTTGACCATTGGTGTAAGTGCCATACAACATGCCGTTATCATCGATACGAATGCCGTTAAGCTCACCAGAGGTATAGCCATTTTGATTTAAACTTGAGTTGTTATAGTCGGCAGCGTACTGAGTGCTCTTGTCGAATGACAAAGCCAGTTCCATATTTGACGCGCCGCCGATGATTGCTGCATCGGTAATGTTGAGGGTGATATCGTTACCTGTGGTAAGCATACCGTTAGAATCAAACTCTAGTGTATGGCCGCCAACTGGCGTGACATCAGTGCCGTCCATGTTGTAATGCACAGACCATTTGTTATCGGCCGTTTTGACATAATACTGGGTCAGCGCATGTTCATTACCGAGTGAATCGAAGGCGGCGATAGTGCTAGATGAGTGATAAGTTGAGGCATCATCTGGATCAAACGGGCTGGTGGCCGGATCGATCACTTCGACTCTGGCATCAAGATTAGAGGTCAGGCCGATAGTTGATGTGGCCTGAGCCGCTAGCGCACCCGTTTGCACCTGTAGGTCGGTAACATTACCGTTTTGTAGGTTGCCTGTTGCGCCGATGGAGTAGCCTTGCAAACGGTTGCCGGCTGGGTCAGTAATATAGCCATCGGCATCTTGGTTGAACATGCCGGCACGTGCATAGCTGGTGCTACCGTCTTGACCGCTAAGGACGAAGAAACCTTCCCCCTGAATACCCATATCTAACTGACGTCCGGTATAGGTTAAGCTGCCGCCCATTGAAAAGTTTTGGCTGGTAGACATAACGTTCACGCCGCCTGCTTGGCCGCCATTATAGATGGCTGAAAACTCACTACGGCCACTGCGAAAGCCGACAGTTGAAGAGTTAGCAATGTTATTACTAATAGTATTAAGATCTTGAGTGGTAGCTTGTAGGCCACTTAATGCAATATTGAACGACATGGAGGTTATCCTTTACTAACGCGTTATGAGACTTCAGATATTTCAAGTACAGAGATGGTACCGAGGCCATTGCCAAGTTCTGCCATCATCATTCCTGACGCACTGATAAAATGAATTTTTTCGATTTCAGCCTGAATAAATGTATCGGCTTTTTTGCTTACATCACCGGCAGTCGTGTTGGCGACGAGGCTGTATTCGCCCGGCGGTAAACCAAGTGCTTCGGGGTCGATAC
Organism: Shewanella pealeana ATCC 700345; assembly: GCF_000018285.1. Taxonomy (NCBI): domain Bacteria; kingdom Pseudomonadati; phylum Pseudomonadota; class Gammaproteobacteria; order Alteromonadales; family Shewanellaceae; genus Shewanella; species Shewanella pealeana. The sequence goes on from NC_009901.1 coordinate 86,028, forward strand.
TAAAAGCGGTATCGCCGGCTTCTTGTGAACCAAGTTCTACGGTCTTAATGACGTCACCGCTGCTATCAACGATGTCGATGCTGAGGCTTTCAACCGAGTCCTCTAGGTACACTTTGCCGTCCAGAGCCTTGTCATCAAGGGTGAAGTCTGCTGCCGGAACCATGGCATTCTTTCCTACCAATTGTGCCGACTGGACGATGCCAAGGTTTTCCATCATCACCATCTGCATCGACTGATTGGTGCGCATGTGCTCCAAACTTTCCACTTGTGAGAACTGGGCGAGTTGAGAAACATACTCAGTACCATCGATAGGGTTAGTCGGGTCCTGATTTTGGATCTGGGCAATCATCAATGTCATGAATTCGTTTTTGATTGAAGCGGCATCGTTACCCGGAGAGTTCTGTATGTTATCTGTAGCGCCACTCGTGTTACTTACGTCTGTCACATTCATTATTTGGTTCCTAGTTGTAATAAACCTTGCTGCATTGAGCGAGCGCGATTCATTACTTCAACGCTGGTTTCAAAAGAGCGGCTAGCCGCCATCATGTCGGCCATCTCTTCTACGGTATTAACGTTTGAGTAGGCGACATAGCCTTGCTCATCGGCAAAGGGATGGTTTGGTTCGTAACGTAGATCGAGCGGCGCATCGCTTTGTACTATGGCCGACACTTCGACGTGTGCTCCTGCAAGTTCTCCCTCTTGGGTTTGCTTGTAGATGGTGGAGAACACAGGCTTTAACGCGCGAAATGCTTGATCTGGGCTTTCGGCTGCTGCGCCAGCATTGGCAAGGTTACTGGCAACGGTATTGAGGCGAATCGTTTGCGCGTTCATGCCTGCACCGGCAATTTGATAGATTTCTGCGAATGACATGGCTGTAGTTATTTACCTTCGATGGCGGTACGTAATCCTGAAATCTTCATGTTGAGAAAGGTCAGGCTAGTTTGGTAATCCATGGAGTTTTGTGAGTATCTCGCCTGCTCTAAACTTAACTCTACGGTGTTTTGATCTGCGGAAGTCTGGTGTGGAATACGGTAACCAACTTGGTAATCTTGGTTAGGTGTCATTCCCGAGTTGAGCTGAGTCATCACAGCATTAAAGTCCAGATCTCTAGCCTTGTAGCCGGGAGTTTCTGCGTTGGCTAAATTACCTGCCAGCATTTTGCTGCGCTCGACTCTGAAGTCTAACGTGTGTGGGTGTACACCTAATGCGGCATCGAGGTTGATAGCCATTGCAACTCCTAGTATGGTATGTGCTGTTTATTATTTTCCCTATTATCCAATTAATGTGCCAAGATGCTTAATCTCTATTTATCAAGTAATTACACTGTATTTGCATCATTTGCAGGAACTATAACTTCCTGTGCCTTGCTTATATTTTCCTGTTTGTTTCCGCATATTGTCGTGGCACAAGAAGCCACTGGGGCCAGCACACAACTTGAGCAAGAAATGACTCAGTTGATTACTCGTGAAATCAATCAGTGGCAAAAGCTGATGGGGATAGCGCAGTTAACTGCAAAAATTAAAGTCAGAGTACCTTCGGGGGCTAAGCGGCTAGATGTTTGTCAATCGGGCTTAAGCATAGAAGCTGGCGCTATCCCTTTAGGCAATGTGCAGCGTAAGGTGAATTGTGCGTCCCAAGGCTGGAGTTTGTACGTTCGAGCGACAGTAGAGGTCAGGGCTAAAGTGCCCGTTGCCAATCGTCTATTAAGGCGTGGAGAACATATTTCGCTTGCCGATATCGAGTGGCAAGAGGTCAATCTAGATGCATCTGATCGAAACTTAGTGGGGCAGTTAGATCAAATCGTTGGCCGACAGGTGGTGAGAAAATTGCGTCGACATCAGGCGATTAAATCGCAGCAACTGGATGATCCACAATGGGTTAATATTGGTGACCGAGTCATTATCGAGGCGCGTAGCAATGGCTTTTATGCCAATATGCCAGGTGAAGCACTCGAAGGTGGCGGGCAGGGGCAAGCCATTAGGGTAAGAAACTTAAGCTCAGGCAAAGTCATTTCGGCCTATCCTATCGCGAAGGGGCGAGTGGCCACTCAATTTTAACTGCTGAAGCCGAGAATCTTTTGCCAAGTAAATGGCGTTAATTTCAGTTGTGTTATCTTTCTGTCGCTCTAGTTATTTATAGGCGTATTTAATGGAGCCAGTATGGAGATTAATAAAGTAAACAGTACGGTAAATACTGAAATGGGTACCAATCGGAGTAAAACCTTCAGTTTGGTCCAGCCTCAGGAGCCTCAAGCTGTTGTTAAAAAGCCCCAAGCTGAGGTTAGCGATGATTGTAAACTCATTGCGCATAACCAGCCGCAGCTTGAGCAGTTAGCCGATGTCGACCTAGATAAGGTTGCGCAGATCCGTCAATCACTGATTGATGGTAGCTTTGAGATTGATATCGACAAGATGGTCGATGCCATGGTGCAGCAGCATGGTTAAGCCTGTTAGTCAGAGTAATAAGCGCGAGCTTGTTATGGGCTTAGTAAAAGGCATTCGGCAAGATATCGAGGATTATCGTCAGCTAAAAAGTCTATTGAATCGTCAGCGTGAGCTGATGCAGCGTCGCGACAATCAAGGTCTTAATGAGCACAATAAGCTGCAATCTAGCCTGTGTAATAGCTTGATGGTTAAGGCGAGCGATAGAGGACTGTTGTTGCAGGACTTGGGCTTTGCTGGAGATGCGAGTGGTATGCAGGCGTTAATCGCAAGGCTGCCTAAAGCCTCTTCTGAGCAAGTGGCTAATCTTTGGGATAACTTGCTTGGCTTGGTCAGAGAGAGCAAACAAATTAACGAAGATAATGGCAAGCTATTGGTCGCGCAGCAGGAGGTGATTAACCAACTCCTGAACCCGAGCAATGAGCTGGCAATTGATTATGGTGATCTGCGCTAAAAGGACGTTTGTCGCCTAAGTGGTAGCGTAACGTCCCGCTAGATCATCTAATTGCTTCTGTTCTTGGCGATCTTGCTGGTATTGAAGTTGTTGCTTCCGCTCTTGATAAAGCCAGTGTATTCCTTGCTGGCGGCCTAATTGACGGCGCCAAAGGTTATCCATTCTTTGATGCTCCTGCTGTAAAAGTAGTTGCTTACGCAGCAATTGTTTCTGCATTGGCTCGATGACTTGGATCATTTGAGCGCTATTTTGCAGCATCATAGCCGTTCCGCCCTTCACACTAAACTGAGTGTAATCGCTGACCATTTGGCTTAGGAGCTGCTTTTGCTGCTCAATGTCATTGATACGAGTCTGGGCGTTATTTCGCTGTAGCCCTAGCTGTCCGAGTTTCTTTTCCTCTTGCTGGCATAGTTTTAGTAGCTGTTTCATTATGCTTCTCTACTCTACAATGAATATCCCATGTTGCTGACTAATTGCGCTAAGGCCGTGATGCTATGGGCATGATCGGCTTGTGAGTTGGTACTTTGACGTAAAAACTCAGCCATTTTAGGGTAAGCGCTCACCGCCATATCCATCTCTGGATCGTGACCCGCTTGATAACCCCCCAGTGGCAATAGATCTTTTACCTCGTTATAACGGCTATTCAGATGCCGAAACCACTGGCCTTGCTTGAGGGTTTCTTCACTGGCGACTTTGGTTGCCAGTCGGCTCACTGACGCGCCAATATCTATGGCGGGGAAGTGACCTTTCTCTGCAAGTTTACGGCTCAAGACAATATGGCCATCTAAGATTGCACGAGCTGAGTCGGCGATAGGATCTTGCTGATCATCACCTTCGGTTAATACGGTGTAAAACGCGGTAAGTGTGCCCGTAGGGTGCTGACCATTACCCGCCATCTCCACCAAACTGGGGAGTTGAGCAAAAGCTGAAGGGGGATAGCCCTTGGTTGCTGGTGGCTCACCTAGACTCAGCGCAATCTCACGCTGGGCCTGTGCGTATCGAGTTAAGGAGTCTACCAGCAGTAATACTTGTTTACCTTGGTCGCGATAGGTGGCGGCAATGTGGTGGCATAAACGCATTGCGCGCATTCGCATCAGTGGTGTGGTATCGGCTGGGGCTGCAATGACGACCGCTCGCTTGCGTCCCTCTTCACCTAGTGACTCATCGATAAATTCTTTGACCTCTCGGCCACGTTCACCTATTAGACCTACTACCACAACATCGGCTTCAGTAAAGCGGGTCATCATGCCTAACAGCACACTTTTACCGACACCTGAACCGGCAAAAAGGCCTAGGCGCTGGCCACGGCCGATAGGGAGTAGGGCATTGATGGCTCTTATCCCAACATCCAATGGTTCTTCAATGGCTTTACGCATTAAGGGGTTGGTGGGTTTATGCTGTAGTGGCACATGAGGTAAGTGCTTAATGCAGCCGAGTCCGTCTAATGGCTGGCCTAAGCCGTCGAGCACGCGGCCGAGAATGCCTAGGCCTGAAGGAATAAGGCATCGGCCTTCAATAGGCATGACTCGAGCACCAGGCATTAACCCAGATGCCGCTTCGATAGGCATTAAGCATAGGGTGTCTTTGTAGAAGCCAACGACTTCGGCTTCTACCAATTGTTTATCACGACATTCTATGTGACATCTGTCCCCGGTGCCCAGCTGGCATCCAACCGCCTCAAGTAATAAGCCGTTGACTCGAGTGAGTCGTCCGTATACTTGCGCGACGGGAACCTTAGGCCAATCTAAAATGTCGGCGTTAAATTTCAACGTCAGCCTCATTTGCTAAGCTAGATGCCGCTATCGGGGTCTCGTTAAGGTGAGCCTGAACTTGGGCTAAACAGCTATTAAGGCGAGTCTCTACCGATGCATCAGCATCTGAGGTGGCGCTAACGATACGGCAACCACCGGCACTAATACTGGCGTCTGCAACCAGCGTCCAATGCTTAATCTTATCGGCTGCCAGCTCTTTAAGCTTATCTACTGCACTCGGTTCAAGATGGATTTTAACCTCGGTTGGATCATCTGGTAGCGCGCTTAATGTCTCTTCAACCAAATTTAAGATCTGTTGTGGTTGCAGGGTCAGTTCGCAGCGGATCACCTGTAAGGATACTCGGCGAACGAGATCTAAGATCAGCGTTTGCTGCTGCGCTATCTGCTGACTATGGCCTTCTTCGAGTAGTGACTTCAGGGCACCTAAAGGAGCGATAATACTATTAAGCTGGTCATCGATATTGTCTTTACCTTTTTGCTGACCTTCAATGCGCCCTTGGTTGAATCCTGCGGCATGGCCAGACTGACGTCCCTCTTCAACACCTGCATCAAAGCCGGCTTGATGGCCTTTTTGCACGCCATCATCATAGCCTTTATCGAAAGCCTGCTGAAAATCTTGCCAGCTCATTTCACTTTGTTCGGCATCGGTTTCGGGAGCGATAAGAGGCGAAAAACGGTGACGGCGAGCATGGGCACCAGTAAGGCGCCAGCGAGGGTCTGAGCTTTTGATTTCAGTCGTCATTATTCAACCACCTGCTCTTCAAACAGTTGTAACTCAATCAGGCCTTCATCAGCCATCTGTTTGGCGATTTCCATGATCTCTTTACGTGCAGCCACAGCTTGACTCAATGGAATGGTACCTATGGCTTCCACTTGGGTTTCAATGGCTGATGACATACGCTTAGGTAACGCAGTCAGTAGGGTGGTTTTCAGCTCTGCATCGATCCCTTTCAGTGCGAATGCCAGTACTTCACTTGGAACTGTAGACATGATCTCTTGCAAGGTTTCTTGTTTTTGGCGGCCCAAGATGATGAAGTCGAACATGTTGTCTGCAACGCTGCTGGCAAGCTGCTTATCGTGCAGTTTGAGCATTTCCATCAGCTGTTCTCTATCGCCATTAAAGCGATTCAAGATGTCAGCAACTTGGCGCACGCCACTAATTTGGGTATGGCTCTTTTCCATGGCCATTAACATGCAACGCTCAACTAATTGACGCAGCTCATCAACGACTTCTCTGTCGAGATCGCCGAGTTGAGCGATACGCACTAGGACTTCATCTTGTCCTGATGCTGGCAGCCCCTCTAGCACTAAAGCCGCGTTCTCTGGTGGTAATAGCCCCAATAGCACAGCTTGTAGCTGGCAATGTTCGTTGGCAATTTCTCGCGCCAATAACTGCGGGTCAACCCATTCGAGTCGCTTAACTAAGATCTTAATCTCGTCACCGTAAATACCATCGATTAAGCCCTTCGCCACTCGGTCGCCCAAGGCAAGGTCTAAGGTTTTTTGCAGGTAAGAGCGTGAAGCCCGTGCGATACCAGACTGCTCCTGATAACGTTTAAAAAAGCGTCCCAGTACGGCATCAGCCTCTTGCTGAGTAATGCTAGAAAGACGAGCCATTTTATGGCTAAGGTGCTGTACGTCGTTGCGATCTAAGTGAGCCATGACCTGAGCCGCGCCTTTTTCTCCCATACTGAGCAACAGCATGGCTGCTTGGTCTAGGTTATCCATCTTAATTCCGAGTTCGCTATTATTCACTGTTAGTGTTACCTATCTTCGAGGCTAAATTTTATTTGGGTTGCGATATGTGCGAGTGGCTTAATCATGCTCAGTATCGCCAATCCAGTGGGCTATCACTTCAGCTACGCGTGCAGGCTCTTGGTTAGCGAGTAAACTGAGGTGCTCCATCTTGACCGCTAAAGGTGAGCTTGGTTCTGGAAGGCTAGCATCGCCGCTCCAGTTAAGGTCGCCAGTCTTCTGGTTTTGCCCTATCAACTGATCTGCGATTGCTTGTGCATTATTACCGCCTTCCAGTTTGGTAACGGTCGCTTGTGCTGGTGGCAAGCTTGGCTGCGCAGGCTCATCAATGCTTTTTAAGTTATGCTCAACCGTTTTGGTCAGATGCTTAACCAGAGGGCGCAAGACGAAAAATATCATTGCAAGGCCTAATAGCGCGCCGATAAAGTAGCGTAAGTAGGTTTGATAACTTTCACCCTGCCACCATGGCATAGGTTCAAATTCAGCAATTTGGGTTGGTGCAAAATCAAAGCTGTTAATACTGAATTGATCGCCTCGAGCGGCAGAGAAGCCAATCGCGTCCTGTACCATGCTGCTTAATTGGTCTAGTTGAGTCTGAGTCCAGCCCGTCTCTCCGGCGGATTGTTTATTAATCAGTACCGATACCGATAGATTTTCTAACTGCATCTGTTGATAGCGGGTGTGTCTGACTGAGCGGCCGGTGTCGAATTGACGGCTTTCCTGTGAGTTTAAGTTACGACGGGCGTTACTCTCATCTGCTTCAGCGGCTGGTGGTTGATTGCTTAAAGCACCAGGAATACCCAGGGCCATATCGCTATTGGTTTCATTACTGGTTAGATTCTCTTTGGTGACGACTGCCAGTGGGTCTAGAGATTCTTTGGTCTCTTCCACTTGGTTAAAGTTCACGTTTGCAGCGACTTGTACTTCAAAGTGATCGCGTCCGAGAATAGGCAGCAGCATGCTTGAGGCGCGATCAATTAAGCTTTGCTCTAACTCTTGGGTGTATTTGAGCTGGCGGTCTCGTGCCTGAGTGATATCTTTATTAACGCTAATAGATGAGCTTAAGTGGTTACCTTCTTGATCGACAACTTGCACACGATCGGGAGTCATACCGGTAACGCTACCAGCCACTAAGTTGACGATAGACTCAATCTGTTCCGGTTGAATATTGCTACCGGCATAGAGCTCAAGCATCACTGAGGCTGTAGGTAACTCAGGCTGTTGACGAATAAATAGGGTTTTCTTAGGGATGGCCAAATGGACTCGAGCGGTCTTAACCGCCTTCAATGCCATAATGGTGCGTGATAGCTCACCCTCTAGGCTATAGCGATACTTGGCCTGTTCCATAAACTGGCTGGTGCCTATGTTAGAGTTTTCGAGCGACTCCATTCCTGATGGCACCTTAGCCTTAACGCCACGGGCTGCCAGTAGCATGCGGGCAGGGCCGAGCTTATCTTCGGTAACCAAGATCAGCCCGCTGTTCGCGTCGATACGATAACTAATACCTTCCGCTTCAAGTACCTCGATAATTTGTGAAGTTTCAACGCCTTCTTGGTTACCATATAGGGGACGGTAGCCTTGACTCGCACTCCATAGCATCAACACAATGACGCAAGCGGCAACAATAGCGAGTACGGCTAATATCACTACCTGACGGTCGCCTCGATTATATTGTTGCCACTTTTCTTTCAGTGAATTCAGCGGGTTATTGACACCAGCATTCGTTGCGGCAGGGCTGGTTTGAGTCAATGTAGTTGACATGCTTTCGTTATCCTTCCTCAAAAAGAGTGCTTGAGTATTTTGGGTCGTAATGGTTATTAAATTATGAAGTTATGATCAGACTGGCATCTTCATAACTTCGTCAAACGCTTGTACTAAACGATTTCGAATTTGGATCATGGTGGAAAAAGCGAGTCCCGCTTTTTGCGAGGCCACCATGGCGCCGACTAAGTCACCACTCTGACCTGTATCTACCGCTCTCATTAGGGCTGCCGATGCATTTTGATCAGTATTGACGGCGGCCACTTTATTTTTCATCAATTCAGTAAATGAAGGTGGCTGTAGCCCAAAATCTCTTGGATTGGGCGTGACGCTTATCGCTCCTTTTGCCATCTCTGAATGGATGTTGAGCTGTTGCATCATTAACTGAGCACTGGCTATATTGGCATTTGACATATAAATTCTCTTGATAGATCTAGACTATGATTACGCAGCATGACCTGCTTGAGCGAGGAGGCGTTCAATATCGATCCCTTCTTCTCGCATTTGAGCCAGCTTGTATCGCAATGCTCGTGTCGTCATTCCCAAGGCCTCAGCCGTTTGGATCCTATGGCCGTTGTGGCGCTTAAGCGTGTCAATAATGTATTGGAACTCAGCCTGACGTTTAGAGGCCTTAAGCCCTAACTCATTTTGTTCTACTAAGATTGAACCGTCTTGATTTTCGAGGCCGAGATCTTCGGCTTGTAATGCTTGACCACGTCGCATAACCAGCGCGCGTTGGATGGTATTTTCTAGTTCGCGCACATTGCCGGGCCAGTTGTGGCTTAACAGTAAGTTTCGAGCCTGCTCACTGAAGTAGCATTGCTGATTTGCCGCAAGAATTTTGTATCGCTGTAGAAAATGTTCGGCAATGGGCAGAATGTCTTCGCGTCTCTGACGCAGTGGTAATATCTTTATCGGCAGTACATCTAAGCGATAGAAGAGGTCTTCTCTGAATTTGCCATCTTGCACCGCTTGACGCAGATCTTTGTTGGTGGCGGCAATGACCCGAATATCTAACGCAATTGACCTGTGACTGCCTAATCGCTCAACCTCTCTCTCTTGCAGTACACGCAGTAGTTTGGCTTGTAAAAGCAGAGGCATCTCACCGATTTCATCGAGCAGTAACGTTCCGCCGTTGGCGAGTTCGAACTTACCGGGCTGGTCGGTTGTGGCACCCGTAAATGCCCCCTTGATGTGACCAAACAGGATAGATTCTAGAATGCTTTCAGGAATAGCTGCGCAGTTGATTGCGATAAAAGCCTTATCGGCACGGTTGGAATGGCGGTGAATATAACGAGCTAGCGGCTCTTTACCTGTGCCGCTTTCGCCGGTGAGTAGTACTGTGGCCTCTGTGCTCGCAGCTCGGTGAGCTAGCATTAGCAGCTGGCGGCTAACCGGAGCCGCGCAAATTAACTCATTATTGGGCAGTTCTAAACGACGTAATCTTTGTAGTAGTGAGCACAGTTGCTCTGCATCAATTGGCAGTAACAGGTAATCTTGTACACCACACTGCATGGCGATACTGGCAAGCTCGGTTTGCTCTGGATTGAGCAGGGCGACTTGGTGCTTACCTGGAAATTGTCGTAGCCGTACGGGTACATCCTGACTCGCGCAATGAGAAAGGTTGATCAAACTTAACCAAGGGCTATCTTTATCATCAGGCAAGTATAAATTAAAGCCCTGTTGAACCAGTCTATTTTGGCAAGATAGGGTTAGATCTGCATCGACAAATCTTAAACTAGAAGGATTCATTTTGTGCTCTCGAAGCTGGGCTCACAGAATTTGCTGCAGATTTGACTAAGCGCAAAGTGACTCGACGGTTTAGCTCTCGGCCTTGAGTGCTGTTGTTGCTAGCGACAGGGGTTCGGGTACCGTGATGCCGTGTTTGGATCATCTTTGGTGACACCCCAAGTTCTATTAACCTAGAGACCACTTCATCGGCTCGCTCTTTACTCAGCACTAAGTTGGCTAAGTGGTCACCGGAAGCATCGGCATGCCCGTCGACTAAGACTTCAACAATACTTGGGTCGGCTTGAAGGTAACGATAAACGGCATAGAGATCTTGCTCATGAGCAGCATTTAGCAGGCTTGAGCTAGGGGCAAACAAGAATTCTAAGCGGCGCAAGTAGGTGAAAGGTTTTGGCAGTAATTGCTGACGACAGAGTCTAAATTGATTCGCTACTGCCTGGGTTGATACTGGGCTAGCATTGATCAGGTATTGGCTGTTGTCGGCGCTAGTGATAGCGACCTGCCAAGTGCGCCCTTGTTCAAGAGCCTCTAAAAATGGTGCTGTATTTTTTAGGCTTATTGCCTGCGAGCCAAACCAGTTTAGTGATGTGGTGGCGATTGGCTGGTGAGTGCTATCTTGCCAAACTGCGGAGACCACAGAAGCTTGGCTCTGGGCATTATTTAGTGAAAGCCAGTCTGCTTGTAGGGATAGGGCGAGAGGCTCTCCTGGAGCCGCACTAAGCAGTAACGTGCCGAAGCTCTGTACTCTGTGAGTAATTTCACAGCCAAACTGATCTCCTGAAAACAGCCACTGGGCTTTTTCAAAAGGTGTTTGATAGTTAACAGACGCAGCAAGTGCGTTATTTGTGATGTTTGTACAAATAAAAATTAAACAGATTAATATATAAACTGACTTCTTCAATTGTTCATAACCCTTAAATCTAGAGACTGGAACTTTATTCTTTTAGTTGTAGTTTTTTTAAGGCTGCCAATTAAACACGTAATATTAAAACATGTAAAACTTTTTATTTTTATTTTATGACTAAATCAATATTTTAAAACTTAGACCGAAGTTGAGTGTGTTTTTTGTAGATGTGATGTAAGCTTGCGTTTATTATTGCCAAGTCATTTCGCAGCTTGTTCTTAATGCTGAATGTCAATTGTCCATATTGTTAGGTTGTCGGTGTGCTGCTCTAAGTTTTTGTTTCTACTGCCATTTTGGTTTAGCTATTGAAAGGTTGAAATAAAATTTAAGTTTTTCTTAAAATTGCCGCTTTATAGATGAATTTGTTTTTTGCATTCTGTGGTTTTAATTTTATATACATGCTCACACTTGGGTTAATAATGGGTTTTGTTATATTTGTTGCGAGTTTTATTTAATTAGTCATTATTTTGTCGCCCGTCATTTAAATAGCTATTTTAATTGGGTGTCGATTATTTGACGTTCTTTTGTTGTGAGATTCAAGATGAAAACAACTGCTAAAGCCAATCTAATTAAATCTAATCAGGGAATAGAAGTTAGACCTGTTGCCTTGATCAAAGAGAAGTTAGCGAGAAGCCGATTGTTGGCGCAATTAGATCAATGTCTGCGTCCAATAATGGATGCCGTCAATGAATTACTACACCCAATTATTCGTCAAGGGCATCATGGGCTATCACAAGTTTCGTTAACCACTAAAACAAGTTCGTATGTACCCGAGTTGCATCATGCTTGGTTCTTATTAAGCTACAATCGAATCGCACTTGGCTGGTGGCGAATAGATAAGTGTACTTTAGACCAGTTAGCGAGTGGCTATTATGGTGCTTTTGCTAGCACGCCGAAATCTCCATTAAGATCGCCTAGTCAATCTGAGTTTCGCTTGGTCAAGCGCCTTATGATTGCGGCAATTAAACGCTTACCTATTACTGAGATCGATGAGGATGCCCTTGAGCTGGAACTCCTCAGCAATGAAACCCCAATAAAGGCACCTGTCTGTTGTGAGCTCAGCTTTCCTGCTGCCCACAGTGGCCCGCCGATGTTATTTTTTATGAGCGAGTACTTGCTGGGACTGATGGCCGAGTTACCGAGCCAGTATCAAGCCGATCCTGCCTTATCGGAAAAGCTCGCACACAGACTTAGACAGATCCCATTAAGAGTGTTACTCGAGCTTGGGCACCAAAGTACATCTTTGACTTCGCTACAAAATTTAGCAGTGGGTGATGTTTTACCAATGAACTTGCACTCGCGCTGCCCGGTTACCGTCGGTAAACGTCCACTTTTTTATGCCACGGTTCATACCCATGAGGGGCAAATGGTGGCGAAACTGACCCAAGAAGCTTTTTACATGGAGGAGCAATCCAATGGCTGAACATAACATTTTACAAGATGAAGATTTTTTATTGGATGATGAGTTTTTTACCGAAGAGGAGAGTCATCAGTCAAAATCTCAAGCTAAGCCTGTTAAAGATATGTCTTTTTTCCATCAACTACCTGTACAGGTGACCTTAGAATTAGCCAGTGCTGAGATGTCATTAGGGGAGCTGACGAAAATGGGTGAGGGCGATGTTGTTGCGCTCGATCGTATGGTGGGTGAGCCTTTAGACATTCGAGTCAATGGCGCCTTACTCGGTAGAGGTGAAGTGGTTGAGGTTAATGGCCGCTATGGTGTGCGCTTACTTGAAGTGGAAGCTATCAGTCTAACAGGAGCAAATGACTGATTATGTGGCGAGTTTTGCTGATTTTACTCTTAGGCTTCTCATCGACGGCATATGCCAATGATGGCTTAACATTATTCACGTTAAATGATGGTGCAGAGTCTGAGTCTGTGAGCGTAAAGTTGGAAATTTTGGCATTGATGACAGTGCTAAGTTTCCTACCAGCTATGTTGATGATGCTGACCAGTTTTACGCGCATCATTGTGGTATTGGGAATACTACGTCAAGCATTAGGCTTGCAGCAAAGCCCCCCCAATAAGGTGTTGATCGGAATCGCATTGGTGATGACCATATTTATCATGCGCCCCGTTGGTGAAGAGATTTATGAGAAAGCTTTCCTACCTTACGATCAGGGCATAATTGAGTTACCTGAGGCGGTAGAGCGTGGAGAAAAGCCGCTGCGTCAGTTTATGTTGGCACAAACTCGCGAAACCGATCTTGAGCAGATGCTAAAGATTGCCGACGAGCCGACAACCTTGACCGCCGAGGAGATCCCGTTTTTTGTACTGATGCCAGCCTATGTCTTGAGTGAGTTGAAAACGGCTTTTCAGATTGGCTTCTTGCTGTTTCTGCCTTTTTTGGTGATCGACTTGGTGGTTGCCAGCGTGTTGATGTCTATGGGCATGATGATGCTGTCACCGCTGATCATTTCCTTACCATTTAAATTAATGGTGTTTGTATTAGTCGATGGCTGGTCGATGACGGTGAGTACCTTAGTGGCCAGTTATGGTTAGCCTGAATTCTTTAGCACGATTGGGAAGGTTTTTAAATGAGTATTAGGCTGCAAGATGAGCTGGAATTCACTGTCTCCATCGCCGATATTATTTATCTGTTCTTCGGCTTGATAATGATCGGCTTGGTAGCATTAAATGACTGGCCTGCTGTTATCTCTTTGCTCATAGCTGGGGTGTTTTAGCCTTATGGATGTGAATGAACTGACATCCTTCTTTGCTGATGCCGTTTTTTTGGTGATCGCTATGGTGGGAGTCTTAGTGCTGCCAAGCTTACTCGTCGGTTTGGTGGTGGCTGTATTTCAAGCGGCCACTCAGGTGAATGAGCAAACCTTGAGCTTTTTACCTCGTTTGGTTATCACCCTGCTAATGGTGCTATTTGCCGGTGAATGGATGTTGATGCAGATGAGTGACTTATTCCAGCGCTTGTTTCTTAACATTCCTCACCTGATAGGCTGAGACAATTGCGTAATTTGAATAAGATTGTCGCTGACAAAGTCCAAGCTAATAGCTATTCAAACTTTAATGGTTAGCTAAATGCTGTCTCTTACCTCTACCGAACTGAGTACTTTTATTGGCACCTTTTGGTGGCCATTTTGCCGAATTATGGGGGCCTTTATGGTCATGCCATTTTTAAGCAGCACCTATATCCCAGTTACGGTACGAATTTTACTCGCATTAACATTATCGGCGCTGATAGCACCGATGTTACCACCATTACCAGAAGTTGATGCAATCTCGATACAGGCACTTTTACTCGCCATTGAGCAGCTGCTGGTAGGGTTTATGATGGCGCTATTTCTCACCATTATGCTCTATGTCATGACGCAGCTAGGTGAGATGCTATCTATGCAGATGGGTCTGGCGATGGCGGTGATGAACGACCCCTCTAGTGGTGGCTCACACCCTATTCTTGGTCAATGGTTCCTGCTCTATGGCACCTTGGTATTCTTAGTGCTTGATGGGCACTTAGTGGCGATTGGTGTGCTGGTCGATAGCTTTAGATTATGGCCTGTGGGTATGGGCGTGTTTGACCTACCGCTAATGGGGCTAATCGGTCGTATTAGCTGGCTATTTGCTGTTTCGTTTATGCTTGCTATCCCTTCTATCCTTGCCATGTTAATGGTCAACATTACCTTCGGTGTCTTGAGCCGTTCGGCGCCATCACTAAACGTTTTTGCTCTGGGCTTCCCGATGTCAATGTTGATGGGGTTGCTATGTGTTTTCTTTTCATTCAGTGGCTTACCCAGTCGCTATAGTGATCTCTGTTTAGACGCCTTGTCTGCCATGTATCAGTTTATTGGGGGGATAACATGAGTAAAGATACTGGCCAGAGTAAAACGGAAGATGCAACACCCAAGAAGCTTAAACAAGCCCGTGAGCAGGGGCAGGTGCCTCGCTCGAAAGATTTCACTTCTGCCGCTTTAGTTATGGGTTGCGCGTTGTTGCTCACAACCAGTGCCGGTGAGATTGGCGCGAGGGTAGCGCAGCTAGCGCGTACCAATATGCAATTCACCAAAGCGCAATTAGATGAACCAGGCATGATGACTCGCCATTTAGGCCAAGCGCTGCTAGAGATCCTCTATATTCTTGCTCCGCTGTTTATCTTGGTGGCCTTGATAGCTATGATCGCTGGAGCTATGCCAGGTGGCTGGATATTTAACTTTGGCAATGCAGGCTTTAAATACAGTCGTATCGATCCAATTGCCGGGCTTGGCAGAATGGTATCGATTAAGTCATTGGCTGAACTGATTAAGTCAGTACTTAAGATTGTGTTGCTAGGCGGGATCATGTTGGTTTTTCTTGATAAGAACTTGCAAACCCTACTGACATTTAGCCAATTGCCAATCGATGAAGCGATTACGCGGGTAATCGATATGCTGTCGCTGGGGGTGTTTTATTTAGGGCTGGGACTGTTATTCATCGCTTGTATCGATCTGCCATACCAGTATTGGCAACACCACAATGAGCTGAAGATGTCATTGCAAGAGGTCAAAGATGAGCATAAGCAGCAAGAGGGTAAACCTGAGATCAAGGCTAAGATCCGCCAAATGCAGCAACGAATTAGTCGCTCAAGAGCCGATGTCTCCATTCCTAATGCCGATGTTCTTTTAGTAAACCCTACTCATTATGCCGTGGCACTAAAATACGATGCTAATAAAGCCGATGCGCCTTATGTACTGACTAAGGGCACTGACGAGCTGGCGCTTTATATGCGAGAAGTTGCTAAGCGCCATGGTGTGGAGATATTAGAGTTGCCACCGCTCACTAGGGCCATTTATTACTCGACAAATATCGAGCAGCAGATCCCCGCTTCGCTATTTGTGGCAATTGCCCATGTACTGACATACGTCATGCAAATTAGGGCCGCAAGGCAGGGTAAACAGGCTAAACCTGACCCTCTACCTCACTTTTTTATTCCCAACAACTTACGACACGATTAAAGGATATCTGATTTAATGAACTGGTTTTCGCGTACTTTTACCGGTAGCCCAGGCTATATAGGCATTCCTATTATGCTATTGGCCGTATTGGCGATGGTGATCTTGCCTTTACCGCCATGGTTATTGGATATCCTATTTACCTTCAACATAGTGTTGGCTGTGATGGTGCTGCTGGCCAGCGTCTCGATTCGCAGGCCACTGGAACTGTCAGTTTTCCCTACCGTATTGTTATTGGCAACGCTGTTACGTTTAACCTTGAACGTGGCCTCTACGCGAGTGGTGTTAATTGAAGGCCATGAAGGTGGTGATGCAGCAGGTAAGGTGATCCAAGCATTCGGTGAGGTGGTGATCGGCGGTAACTATGTTGTCGGTGCGGTGATCTTCCTTATCTTAATGATCATCAACTTCGTGGTGATCACTAAGGGTGGCGAACGAATTTCTGAAGTGTCGGCGCGATTCACTCTAGATGCCTTACCCGGTAAGCAGATGGCGATTGATGCCGATCTCAATGCGGGAGTATTGACTCAGGAGCAGGCGCGAGAAAGACGTCAGGATGTTGCGCGTGAAGCTGACTTCTACGGCTCTATGGACGGTGCTTCTAAGTTTGTTCGTGGTGATGCGATTGCCAGTATGCTTATCTTAGCTATCAACATGCTGGGTGGTTTAGCAATCGGTATCTTCATGCATGACTTAGCCGTTGGTGAAGCATTTAAGACTTATGCACTGCTTACCATTGGTGACGGCTTAGTTGCTCAGATCCCTTCACTGTTATTGGCGACCGCTGCTGCGATTATTGTGACTCGAGTTTCAGACGCTGAAGAGATGCCTGAACAGCTGCGCAATCAATTGTTGGCTAACCCTAAAACCTTGGCTACTTCAGCGGCTGTGATGTTCATTCTGGGTATCGTGCCAGGAATGCCAACATTTGTGTTCCTCTCTTTTGCTGCTTTGCTTGGTTTTGCTGCTTGGAAGCAGGATAAACGAGGGCCAGTGATAAAAGAGTCGAAAATAGAGCAGCAGTTAGAGAACAATTTAAGCGAGCCCTCTGCGCCGAGTTGGGACGCTTTGCCCTATACCGATCTTATCGAAGTTCGCCTGGGTTATCGCTTGGTGCACTTGGTTGAGCGCAGTAAGGGCGCCGAGCTACAGAAGCGCCTAACGGGTATTCGTCGTACTCTGTCTGAGCAGGCGGGTTTCTTGTTGTCTGAAGTCAGAGTTCGCGATAACTTGTCGTTGGCGCCGAACGCCTATCAAATTAGCATGATGGGTAACCCTGTGGTAACGGCAGAATTAGAGCCAGATCGTCTGATGGCGATTAAGAGTGGTCCTGTATTTGGTGATATCGATGGCATCATCACCAAGGAGCCGGCCTATCAGATGGATGCGATTTGGGTGGAACAAGATCATAAGGCCAAGGCGCTGAATCTGGGCTATTCGGTGGTGGATAATGCCACAGTTATCGCCACCCATGTGAGTAAACTCATTAGAGAGTCACTGCCGGATATGTTGCAACATGATGACGTATTGGCACTTAGCGACCGATTGGCGAAACAGTCGCCTAAATTGGCTGAGGCACTCAATGCTGCATTAACGCCTATCTTGCAGCTTAAGGTGTATCGCTTACTGCTTAAAGAACAGGTGTCGCTCAAGGATATTCGCACCATAGCGACCACCTTGCTCGATTGCAGTGAGAACAGCAAAGACCCTGTTTTATTGGCGGCCGATGTTCGCTGCGCCCTGCGTAACTCGATTTTACATTCGATAGTGGGAACGGCAACTAAGTTGAATGTGATGACTCTAGCGCCGGAACTTGAGCAAACCTTGATGGTGGCGCTGAATCAGTCGCAGCAGCAGGGAAAAGTCGCTCTCGATAGCTTCCCGGTCGACCCGCAATTATTGGCGCAGTTACAGCAGCGGATGCCACAATTGCTGGCAGAGGCAAAAGAGCAAGGACATAGCCCGCTGTTACTGGTCTCTCCACCGCTGCGTCCTATCCTAGCTCGTTACGCCTTGGCATTTGCTAGAGGTTTACATGTTTTGTCTTACAATGAGATCCCCGAGACGCGGGAGCTGATGGTGGCGGGGCAGTTAGGTTAATCGGCCACATACGAAAAAGGGATAGCTCGCTATCCCTTTTTTATTGCTCGTTAGCCTATTAGTTAATTTGCTTTAAGAACTCGCATAATGCGTTGAGCGCAAGGTTGCGCGGCTTGTCTCGCTCCATAAAGATCTCATGACGGGCATAGGGGATTTTAATTAAGCGGCACTGGCCGTTTACGGCGCGATTCTGCGCGGCATTAGCGACGATAGTATCTTCTTCTGCCTGCAAGATTAGCAGCGGGATAGTACTATTTCGAGCGGCATCTACCGCCTGCTCGGCAGCATCGATGGACTCGACTAACCAATGGTTGGTTGGCGAACCTAGCTGCAGCTGTGGCTGCTGGCGGTATAGCTCGCGATAATCGTCATAGCGCAGCTTGCTGTGGGTCAGGTCGTTCTTCTCGAACGGCTCTGCATGGTAGCCTTTGCCACCCAATATATAGTTAGGCTGTTTGCTGCTATCGAGTAAAGACGCTAGGCCGCGGATAAAGGCTTTGGGAAGGGGTAGCTTGATGCCATACATAGGCGCCGAAAACACCGCGGCCTTAAAGGTTGCCGGGTACTGACTTAGATAGAGCGTACCGATTGCGCCCCCCATTGAATGGCCAACTAGGTAGTAGTTTTCCATTGCATGCGGTTTGACTATTTTCGTGACAAATTCGGCGAAGTCGTCGACATATCGCTGGAACTTGTCGATATGTCCCTGATGAGGATTAGCGGTTGTGCGTGCCGATAACCCTTGGCCACGATGATCGATGGCAAACAAGCTGTAGCCTTGCTGATACAGGTCAAACATCAGTTCTTTGTATTTTAGATAGGATTCGACTCGCCCACTGCTGATCACTATGGTGCCAATACTATTTGGATGAGTGATACGGGCGTAGGCTAAGCTAATGTCATCACGAGTCTTGAAGCTCGATTGCGTCACTTGCTGCCAAAACACCTTTTGTTCAGGACTGTTGAGATGATGTTCTGATGAAAAGCTAACAGCAGTATTGGTGTTCATATAGGGCTCGGTAGCAATCGACATGGAATGGTTCTATTGAGTGATCTTGTAAGCAGTGTAGCAAACTTGTTTAGCCAGACTCTAGCGAAACCTAAGCGATTAAAAAGAGCCCATTAAAAAGGCCGAGAGGGTGGTAATACCGGTAAATTAAGCATTAATGAATAAAAAACGAAGACCCAGCACGAACGGGGTCCTTTGCTTTAAAAGCGATAAACCACGAAGCGCCACTTCGTGTCCTCTGTGGTCCATTGTTATCTTTTAAAGTCATAAGTTTTTTGAGTACGTCGTTAAGTGAATGGCATTACGGCTAATGCCATTCACTTTATCCTGTATGAGGCCGTGGTGGCAGTGACTAGATGGCGACCTTTTGAGTTGCGATAAAGTCGTTTATCTGCTGCTCCAGTACTGACATAGGCACAGAACCATTGGCTAAGATAGCGTCATGGAAGGCGCGGATATCGAAGTTCTCGCCCAGTTCTACTTCTGCTTGAGCTCGCAAACGTTTAATTGTCAGCTCACCAATCTTGTATGACAAGGCTTGTCCTGGCCAGTTGATGTAGCGGTCAATCTCTGTATTGACGTTATGCATCGATAGTGCGGTGTTGCTGGCCATAAAGTCGATTGCTTGTTGGCGAGACCAACCTTTGGCGTGCATGCCGGTATCCACTACGAGACGCGCTGCGCGCCACATTTCATAGGTCAAACGGCCAAAGTTACTATAAGGGTCTTGGTAGAAGCCAGCCTCTAACCCCAGATACTCAGAGTAGAGGCCCCAACCTTCACCAAACGCCGAGATATAGCTGTAACGACGGAAGTCGGGCAGGTTAGTTAACTCCTGATTAAGTGCAATTTGAAGGTGGTGGCCGGGTACGGCTTCATGCAGAGTGAGTGCTTCCATCTCGTACAGTGGGCGCTTATCTAGCGCGTAGGTGTTGACCCAGTAATAACCGGCTTCATCTGCGCGATTTGAACCTGAGTAACGCCCCGTGGTGTATTTAGGCGCGATTTCGGCGGGAACGGGTTCGATTCCATAAGGTTGGCGTGGAAGCTTACCAAAATACTTAGGCAGCATGGCATCGGCTTGCTTGGCGATATAGGCCGCTTCCTTGAGTAACTCTTCCGCTGTCTCAGGGTAGAACTGTGGGTCGGTTCTTAAAAAGTGTAGGAACTCGGCAAAGCTACCTTCGAACCCCACCTGTTCGATGATCTGCTGCATCTCACCTCGAATGCGCTTAACTTCTTGTAAGCCCAGCTGGTGCACCTCATCAGAGGTCATATCTAGGGTGGTGTAATAACGCACGCGATTCTCATAGAAGGCTTCACCATCGGGAAGGTCGTAGGTCGCAATACTCTCACGAGTGTTTGGGATATATTCCTTGGTGATGAAGTCGAAGAAGGCTTGGTACTGAGGAAGTACAGTGTGTTGCACTAAGGCGCGGCCCTGTTTAGTTAGTTCGGCTTTTTCTGCCTCACTGAAATGCGCTGGATACTGAGTGAAGGGTTTGAAATAACCACTGTCTTCTACTGGCACGATAAAGGCGCTGATGCTGGTTTCAAACCCTTTGAGGGTGGCCTTAGCTGGGGTGATGCCTGCATCTAGACCTTGGTTTAACCAATAGGTCTGCTGCTGGAAATACTCAGGCAGTGCTTGCAGCTGCTTTATGTAGTTGTGGTAGTCCTCGACTTTGGCAAAGCGCCCCTTGGCAATCGAGGCGATATAAGCATGAAAACCGCCTTCCGCCGAGATTGGCATGTAGTGATCTTTATAGCGATATTGGTCAACATCGTTTTGCAGTTGGTCGCGCAGTATCTGTGCGTTGATAGCGTCTTCTTTGCTGTAGCGGCTGCTGTCTATCTGCAGCAATTGTTTGAGTAACTGCTGTTTGCGCTGATCCATTGCTTCGAGTGCCGTTGGCGACAGGTCTTGCAGTTTACCGGCGGCCGTCTTATCACCTAGAGAGTAGGCAAAACTAGGGCTAGCATCTAGCGATGTTTGCCAGGCGGCATCAATAATGGACTGGAGTTGATTGTGGGTTGCGACTTGTTGAGTGCTGACATCTGACTGAGGCGCCGTTGATGTCGTGGCTTGGCAGGCGCTGAGACCCAAGACTAGTACTGAGGGAAGTAGGTATTTATACATGAGTATGTCCATTATTGTTTTTATTATCAGCTTGAATATACCGTTACCGCTGCCAAAGGTCACGGATGAAAATTAAACGAAATGTGACAAAAGATTAAACGTGAAGCTGGTGGAGCTTATACCAATCAGTATAAAGATTTGGTCGCTCAGCGATAGTTTAGCGGCACTGAGACAAGGCAACGAGTGAAGAGCATAGTTGAACTAGGGTTAAGCTCCCTCTTGTTCATTAAGAGTCGCAGTATCAGAGCCGCTAAAACTCTGAGTAGATCAACTTCTTATACTGATTGGTATTATATTTATCAGGCACAAAAAAACCGGCTAAGGCCGGTTTTTTGAGGTTCTAATTGTACTTTACAAGCCGATTAGATAACGCGAGAGAACTGCTGTTGTCTTGCTTTCTCACGGTAGTAAACATCGAAACAGATACAGATGTTACGGATCAACAGGCGGCCAGTAGGGCTGATAGTGATCTTGCGGTCTGTTATGTCGACTAGCTTATCATCGATGAAGGTTTGCAGTAGCTTTAAGTCTTCTGCGAAATACTCTTCGAAGTTGATGTTTAGCTTCTCTTCAATCTTCGCCATATCTAGGTCGAAGTGGCAGATAAGCTGCTTAATCACTACGCGGCGAATTTCGTCGTCACGGTTTAAGCTACAACCTTTCCAGAGTGCATGACCATTAGCATCGATTGACTCGAAGTATGGACGAATGTCTTTCTGGTTCTGTGCGTAGCAATCGCCAATTTGGCTGATTGAAGACACACCTAGACCCAATAGATCACACTCTTCTTGAGTCGTGTAACCTTGGAAGTTACGGTGTAGACGACCTTCGTTTTGCAGAATAGACAGCTCGTCATCTGGCTTAGCAAAGTGGTCCATACCAATGTATTGGTAACCTGCGCCCGTTAGCGTCTCGATAGTTTGGTGTAACATATCAAGCTTCTGCTGTGGTGACGCTAAGTCTTCGTCTTTAATCTTACGCTGGGCTGCAAAACGTGATGGCAGGTGAGCGTAGTTAAATACAGATAGACGGTCTGGGTTTAGATCCAGTACGCGCTGCATGGTTTCAGCAAAGGTCTCTGGTGTCTGGTGCGGCAAGCCGTAGATTAAGTCGATGTTAGTTGAAACAAAGCCTAGCTCTTTAGCGCGTGCCATTAGGTCGAAGATAAACTGCTCGTCTTGCTCACGGTTTACTGCAACTTGCACTTTCTTGTTGAAGTCTTGAACACCGATAGAGATACGGTTGAAGCCGGCTTCTTTTAGGGTGTCTAGCATCGAAAGTTCGATTTCACGCGGGTCGACTTCGATTGAGTATTCACCTACATCGGCAACGTTGAAGTTAGCCTTAATGAGTGCTGATAGCTTAAGAATTTGCTCAGGAGTTAGGAATGTCGGTGTACCACCACCCCAGTGAATTTGGGTAACTAAGTAATTTTTAAACAGCGGTGCACGTTTAACGATTTCTGCTGCTAAGTACTCAATGTACTGATCGGCTTTATGCTGATGACGAGTGATAACTTTATTGCAGCCACAGTAGTAACAAAGCTTGGCGCAGAAAGGAATATGGATATAAAGAGAAAGTTTGTCACTCTTGCTGTTCTTGATAGAAGTCAGCAATTTTTCCTCGGTAAACGAGTCATCGAATTCCAAGGCCGTCGGATAAGAAGTATAACGTGGACCGCTATAATTGTACTTTTCGATCATTGACTGATCCCAACTAATTGGGGTGGGCTGCTTCAAGGCGTGTCCTCCGGCGTGTAGTTTAGCAACATGTGAAGTATGCACGGTTATTTGTTGAATAACCTTGATCCATGTTGTAAAAATTCAATATGGGTAGCAAAGTGTGACTGAATATCGCTGAAAATGAGGTGGATGTCTGTGCTCATGGGAAAATTTTGTGCACAGACTCACCCTATATGAGCAAAATATGTCATAACTGCGATTTGGATGCTGCCCTTTTAAAAGTCAGTTATCTGTATCGCATCGAATAATTAGTGTAGTGAGCCTGGGTTTAGTTCACTAAGCCGCTTGGCTTCTTCTAATATTTTGAGCTCTAGCTCACTTTCAGAACGCATGCGAGCGAAGTCGAGTTTCATGCGCTGTTGTTTTTCTAAGGCTTTACGCTGTTCTTTGATTGGGTGCGCTTTAATAACGTCAAAATGCTTAAAAATGGCGGGGTACTGGCTGGCAATGCGTTCTGAGATCCCGACTAACTGAGACAGCTTAGCAATGCGCATTACGCCTTCAGATAGCTCGCAGCGCTCTTCTAGCATCGCGGTAGCGATATAGCGAATATTGTCGAGCAGTTCATTTGCCTTAGCTTTAGCTGCATCGGCTTGTTGTTGTTCGCGTTTTATTTTTAGCTGTTTTTGTTTGCGAATTTGAATAAGCAGGTAGGTCGCATAAGCTGAAAGCGTGGCGATGATAAGTACACCGATAACAATAAAGGTTGTTGTCATACTAAACCCTAGTTGGTAGGAGTGGAATGCTGGTGACGATTATGGATAAAAATATGGCATCAATAAAGATGCCATAAGGTTTACACATAAGAGTTAGTCTTTGTCGAAGTAGTCTTTTAACAGATCTGCACCAGACTCGAACTTATCAAATAAGTCGTCATCACTAACGGCTTTTTTGTTTTTCGGCTCATCGTCTTCTTCGTCATTAATACCAAGTCTGTCCATCAGTGCTTCAATCTGGTTTAACTGCTTGTTTAACCATGCTTGATCGTCTTGGCTGAGGTTTTTACCTTCTTCAAGCATATCGAGTAGGCTATTGAGTCTTGGATCTTCCTCAAGCTTCAACAATTTCTGCTCATCAGTTAGTTTTGGCCCTTTAGGCTTCTTCTCAACTTTTACTTCTGTGTTGATATGCAGTTGAACAGGTTTTTTGCTGCCATGGCGTGGATCGGCATTTTTAGCTTTGCCGCCATTAGCTTGGCTTTCAATCATCGAAGCGTTATGACGACTTCCCGCTTTATTGCCAGCAACTTGTTTCTTGCCTGCAAGAACTCGATCTTTCTTCTTGGTTCTTGGGGCTAATTTGGGAGCATTCTCGTTGCTCTTACGCGTTTTCTTACTACGGGACATGATCGCTTATCTCGATAACTTATAAAGACTCTGTTGCTAAAAAGCGACTCGGCTCATACAACAACTGAAGTTTGGTCGCGTGTTATATCAGATCCTGATGGTTTTTGCACCAGAATGAGATCGTTTGCTGCAAATAATAGCTTAAAACCGACTTTATTTGCCAGAAACTCAAAAGTTGCCTGCTGATAAAAGCTCACATGGGTCAGATTATTCTTGTGGTGCCATTTATCAAATGCACTAAGATCGCTGAGCAGAGGAGTGCTGATTGCAATCCAGCCACCGGGTTTGAGTAATTGCTTGAGTAGGTCCCATTCTTTACAAGGGAAACGAAAATGCTCGAACACTCGGTAACAGCAGATGAAATCGTATTCTTGCTTTAGAGAGCGGTTCCACGGAGCAAGGCTAGGGTCATATTGATTGAGTTGATGGCCTTTTTTGCTGATTTTTCTTAGGGCTTTACTATCGAGGGTACGGCCAAAGTTAAGTCCTAATAAAGGCGTGTGGCCGTCTTCACACTGTTCGACCAAATCTAGCATAAAGCGCGCGAGGGCTTTTTGTTTGTTATTGGCAAGCCGATATTTTTGCTGCTCAGCAGAAGGGGGGAGGTGGGAGTTCGCGTCGGCAAAAACCAATTGGCATAGATGACAATGATACAAGCAGCGTTTTTTATTGGCATAAAACCGAGCGGTATTATCACTATGGCAAAGGGGGCATCTACGCATATATAGTTCAAATCAACGAGTTACTATATTTGAGTATATGGTGAGAAATAAAAAAAGGCGACAGATAATCTGTCGCCTCTATAAAGTGTCAATCGACACCAATTCTGATTTCAAGTATCCATACTTGCTATGTGACTATCCCGGTCAATATCCATCTTATTTTTTGTCTGCTTTCCATGCATGTCTTATAGTTTGTGGTCTTCCCGACACTTTATTTTTAGACCTGTCGTCTTCCCGACAACAGTTTCCGTAGATGGTCTTTAAAGACACATCACAATTTTTATTCGTCCATCCAATGACGCCAAAGTAACCATCCATGTATATTTTTTAAGTATCTTCCAGTGATAACAAGCTTCCCGCAAGTGCATCCAAAGCATCAGCTTCCTATGCTATGTTTGTATCCTACAAACATTTTCCTATTGGTAGATGTTTCCTGAATGTAAGGGTTAATGCTAAATAGCGTTTTGGCCTTCCTAACCAAATCCTTACTAAATTCTTGCGACCTGGACTTCAAACTGAAATCTCGACTCTTATTATTTTTAGTGAGTGGTCTCAATATTATTGTTATTATTTCGTTACTTTATTCTTATATCTTAAATGCATAGATACCGAAATCTGAAAGTTATTATTAAATAATTTTTGTACTAACAGTTGGGTTCATCTCGGTACGGGGCCTATTTAAACCTAGAACTGTGATCTCTGTCAAGAGGGTTTTGCTTGAAGTTTACGTAAACGTAAACAGGATGATATAAAAAAGGACGGTGAAACCGTCCTCTTAAGATCTAGCTAATATTTACTTAAGGCTTGATATATATTTAGATAATGCTTCGATGTCGGCTGCATTTAACTTTTTCGCGACGTCTTGCATCATGCCATTTAAGTCGTTGTTACGATTTGTATCGTGGAACTTATTTAGCTGGATCTTGATATAATTTGCATGTTGGCTGTTGATTGCAGGGAAGCCTGCAAGCTCAGTTCCTTTACCTTCAGGACCATGACAAGCGATACAGGCTGTGATGCCGCGAGCCGAGTCACCGGTGGTATAGAGCTGTGCTCCTAGTTCTGGGATATCTTTAACTTCGATATCTTTGTTTTCTTGGCTAGCATAAAAGGCAGAAATGTCTGCGATATCTTGATCGCTCAGAGTGACAGACATGCCGCCCATGATTGGGTCCATACGACCTTCTTTTCCACCAGTTTGTGCTGCACTGCGGAAATCATGTAGCTGCTTTTCTAGGTAGGTAACGTGTTGACCTGCAAGTTTAGGATACATGTCTATCATGCTGTTGCCGTCAACACCGTGACAAGCAGAACAAACAATGGCTTTAGTTTTTCCGGCTTCGGCATTTCCTTCGGCCATTGCAGGTAAAGAGATTGTGGCTAAAACAGACAGCGCAAGAGCTAACTTTTTCATGGCGTTCCAACTTCTTATTAAAATATTTGTCTTGAGCTTACTAGGAAGACCCGCAAGCGTGATAAAATGTATTTTATGTGATCGGGGTAATATTTTACACGAAATTGTGAAAATGTAAGCAACTCTTCGATATTTATAAAGGTTTGTGAGTAAAATTTTGGAGTTAATTGTGAGTGAATCTCATATCGATTTCCGTAAAGCAGAGTTTTTAATTAGTGCACCTGATATTGCACACTTGAATGAATACCTTCCTGGCGACGTTGGGGTGGAGATCGCATTTGCGGGCCGTTCGAATGCGGGTAAGTCGAGTGCTTTAAATTTACTGACTGAGCAAAAAATTGCTCGAACCAGTAAAACGCCTGGGCGTACGCAGTTAATTAACGTCTTTAGATTGGATAAACACCGCCGCTTGGTGGATTTACCGGGTTATGGTTTTGCTCAAGTTCCTTTGGCTCTTAAGCTTAAGTGGCAAGAATCATTGGGTGAATACTTGCTTAAACGTGACTGTTTGAGCGGTGTGGTGGTATTGATGGATATCCGTCATCCACTAAAAGATCTTGATATGCAAATGATTGAGTGGGCTGTTGAGAGTCATATTCCTGTTTTAGCACTATTAACCAAAGCCGATAAGCTAGGTCAAAGCGCTAGAATGAAGATGGTTAATGAAGTGCGCAAGAAACTAAGCCATTTTGAAGACGGCGTAAAGGTTGAGCCTTTCTCTTCATTAAAAGGGATTGGTAAAGGTAAGGTGCTGGGGATCCTAGATAGTTGGTGTAAGCCTGAATGGTTGATGCAGCAACTGGAAGCCGATGCTATTGCCGCTCAAGCTGAAGCGGATAAAGATTAACGCTCTAATGTCATAGCTGTGGCACGCAGATAGCTAAATGACGCTCCTATTAAAGGGGCGTTTTTTTTGGTCTTTTTTAGCGGCATTAAGCGAAAAACAGGCAAAAAAAAACCGACGGCATAAACCATCGGCATAAATTAGCTCTTTTGGGGAGAAGCTAAATTCAACAAGACTCAAGTTCAATCAAACTATATTGATATCGCTCAATGAACACAGCATAACTCGAATTTTGTTCAATTTAAAGTAATTACTCTAAATTTTATTTCAGACGAAAAAAAGCCCCAGCAAATTAGATTTGCTGAGGCGCCATAATTTGGCCATTCACTATAAAATAGCGAACGTAAAAAAAAGGTCTGAAAGATAGAACATCTTAACCTCTGTACCCTACGCCGAGAATATTACTCCATTAATCGTTATATGAAAAACTGTTTTTGTAAATAAGGCACAATAATGTGATGGGTATCTCAATGTTTGTTCAATAAAGATACACTAAATGATCGTTAAATTTCATTTTAACGAATATATATCAGTTGCTTATATTACGGTTGTGGTGATGTGGCTTTTTCTGCTAATTGAACGGCGGTTGCATGACTACGAACAATATGGAAAGCGAGGTTGGAAATATTGAAGGGTATGACTGGCGAAATGCTCCGCCAGTCATGACTTAAGCGGATTTAGTGAGCTTGTTCCCAGTTGTCACCTATGCCAGCTTCTGCCAACAGCTCAACATCTAGCTTGGCTGCGGCGGCCATCAATTCACACACCTTAG
Organism: Shewanella pealeana ATCC 700345; assembly: GCF_000018285.1. NCBI lineage: Bacteria > Pseudomonadati > Pseudomonadota > Gammaproteobacteria > Alteromonadales > Shewanellaceae > Shewanella > Shewanella pealeana. The sequence continues at coordinate 113,894 of NC_009901.1, forward strand.
CCTGCAAGCTATCGGCCTTTGCTTCATCGACCTCAAACACCAATTCATCGTGAACCTGCATGATCATAATGATTTCGCCTTGGGTTTCGGTTTCAATCCACTGTGCGATATTAATCATGGCTTTCTTAATGATATCGGCAGCGGTACCTTGCATAGGCGCGTTGATCGCTGCGCGTTCGGCAGCTTGTCTACGCATGGCGTTTCTATCTTTAATGGCTGGCAGATAGAGGCGACGACCGAATAGCGTCGATACGTAACCTAGATCGGCTGCGATGGCGCGGGTCTCTTCCATATACTTCAGTACGCCCGGGTAGCGCTTAAAGTAAGTGTCGATATAGCTTTGTGCTTCGGCTCTTGGGATATCAAGCTGCTTGGCAAGACCAAACGCAGACATACCGTAGATCAAACCGAAGTTAACCGCTTTAGCGCGGCGACGCTGATCTGAGGTCACTTCACTAAAATCAACATCGAATACTTCTGCTGCGGTCGCTTTATGAATGTCTTTACCTTCCGCAAAGGCGGTAAGTAGACCTGTATCTTGTGAAAGATGGGCCATAATTCTCAATTCGATCTGTGAGTAATCGGCTGCGAGGATTTTTTTACCCTCTGGTGCGATAAACGCGTGACGAATACGGCGACCCTCTTCGGTACGGATTGGGATATTCTGCAGATTAGGCTCGCTCGATGATAAGCGTCCCGTTGCTGCATTGGCTTGATGGTAGCTAGTATGTACACGGCCTGTTTTGGCATTAACCATTAACGGTAGTTTATCTGTGTAAGTGCTCTTTAGTTTAGCTAGACTGCGATGCTCTAAAATAATCTTCGGCAACGGGTAATCTAGTGCTAATTCAACCAGCACTTCTTCGGCTGTTGAAGGTGCACCTTTAGGGGTCTTCTTGATCACGGGATAACCCAGTTTTTCAAAGAATAGCGCCTGTAACTGTTTAGGCGAGCTTAAATTGAATGGCTCACCGGCAATTTCATGGGCTTTATGCTCTAACTCATCAATCTTGCGTGCAAGCTCTTCACTCTGCTGACCGAGCAACATACTGTCGATTAACACGCCTTGGCGTTCGATATTCGATAAGGTATTAACCAGTGGCAACTCAATATCAGTGAATACACTGGCCAGCTCAGGCAGCTTTTCTAGTCTTGACCAAAGGTGCTGATGCAGACGCAGAGTAATATCGGCATCTTCTGCGGCATAAGGCGCGGCAGTTTCAAGAGGAATTTGATTAAAGGTCAGCTGCTTAACGCCTTTACCAGCAATCTCTTCGAAACTGATGTTCTTATGGCCAAGGTATTTAAGTGCCAAATCATCCATGTTGTGCTTTGAAGCCACAGAGTTGAACACATAGGACTCAAGCATTGTATCGAACTGTACGCCACGTAAAGTGATGCCAATGTTGGCAAAAATGCTGATGTCGTACTTTAGATTTTGACCAACTTTTTTAAGGTTTTCATCTTCAAGCAGTGGTTGTAGTTTTTCAAATACAAGGGCGCGATCTAACTGCTCGGGAGCATCGACGTAGTCATGCTCTAGAGGTAGATAAGCCGCCTTACCTGCTTCAACCGCGAAAGAGATGCCGACTAGCTTAGCCTCCATATAATTGAGGCTAGTGGTTTCGGTGTCGATGGCGATAAGCTCTGCAGCTGTTAATTTTTCAATCCAGCAATCGAGTTGCTCTAGGCTCAGAATGGTATCGTACTCAACTTCGATATCTAGCTTTGCTGCAGGGGCATCATCTTCAGACTCTGTGGCTGCTGTGGTATCGCCCTTGTTATCGAGCACTTCTGCTAGCCAGCGCTTAAACTCCATCTCACCGTAACACTTAATGAGTTCGTCTTTGTCTGCAGGTGTTATCGACAGTTGATGCCAATCTTGCTCAAGTTCGACATCTAACTTGATGGTTGCAAGTTCATAGCTCAATTTGAGCATATCGGCATGCTCAATAATCTTAGCTGGCATAGTTTTCGACCCGCGAAAGCCTAGCTCTGGCATCTTCTCTGGCGCAGCAAGGATCTTATCGACACCACCGACACCTGTTAGCATAGCGAGTGCCGTTTTCTCGCCAACACCGGGCAGGCCTGGAATGTTATCGGCCTTATCACCTTGCAAGGCTAGTAAGTCGATAATTAACTCTGGTCCAACACCAAATTTCTCGGTGACCTCGGCCGGCCCCATGATGGTGTTAGTCATGGTATTAATTAGCGTGACGTTTTCATCCACTAATTGCGCCATATCTTTATCGCCGGTGCTGATCAATACCGCGCGGCCTTCTTTACTGGCTTGGGTCGCAATGGTGCCGATAACATCGTCGGCTTCAACGCCAGAAATGGATACAAGAGGTAAACCCAGAGCTTTAATGATTCTATGCAACGGCTCGATTTGCGTGCGTAGATCATCAGGCATAGGTGGACGCTGCGCCTTATATTCCGAATACATGTCGTTACGGAATGTTTTGCCTTTTGCGTCAAAAACCACAGCCATTTGTGATGGCTTATATTGGTTTAGTAGGCTACGAAGCATGTTGATAACGCCGTATACGGCACCAGTTGCTTCTCCCTTAGAATTCGTTAGGTGAGGTGGTGCATAGTAGGCGCGGTAGAGGTATGAAGAACCATCCACAAGAATTAAAGGGTTGTCGGCAATTTTAGGCATAGTTAAGTATTTATATATCGGAGTTCGATGATGGCGCTAGCATGCCATATTAGGGCTATTTCGGCCACGTAAAAATAAAATACAGCCTGTGGATAACTCTGTGAGTTAAACTGGGTAAGTCGATCTTGATTAAAAAATGGAATAACCGGCGCCGAACCTAAGTCATTGAAAAGTGGCTGGTTAAATTAAATGTGTGAAGTGGGTTTTATTTTGGTTATTTGAATTAAATATGTGGACTTTTTATTTTTATGCATTTTTTAAGTCCATTTTCTGATTAAATATTGCTCGCCTGCTAAAGTGTTGACCTAACTTAGCATGATAAATAATCTGATCAAGCTGTTTATTGCAATTTTGTTAAAACAATATGATATATAAAGAGGCTTTTTAATGAAAAAAATAGCAGTACTTTTAAGTGGTAGCGGTGTTTACGATGGTGCCGAGATCCATGAGTCGGTTTTAGCGTTATTAGAGATCACTAAAGCAGGGGCGAGTTACCAATGTTTTGCACCTGATATCCCTCAACTGCATGTGGTTAATCATTTTACGGGAGAGGTGCAGCAAGGCGAAACACGTAATGTGTTGGTTGAGTCTGCGAGAATAGCCCGTGGTGAAATTAAGGCGCTAGATGATCTTAATATTGCCGAATTTGATGCTTTGGTGATCCCTGGAGGTTTTGGCGCTGCCAAGAATCTATGTGATTTTGCCGTATCGGGCGCCGATCATGAGGTCGAACCGAGTGTTAAGCGATTTATCTCGCAGTTTAGCTCGGCTCATAAACCTGTCGGCTTTATCTGTATTTCACCTGTGATGATCCCTAAGCTTTATCCTCTAGGCGTTAACGGCACTATAGGGAGTGATGAAGGCACTGCAGCAGCCTTTGAGCTGCAAGGTGGTCTACATAAGATGGCACAGGTAGATGAGATCGTTGTCGATGAGGAGCATAAGGTGGTGAGCACACCAGCCTATATGTTGGCGGGAGATATCCTAGAGGCGCATTCAGGGATCAGTAAGCTGGTTGCGAAAGTAATAGAGATGGCTTAATGCTTTAGTATTAAAGAGTCTATAAGCGTTCGCCCGCTGTTTGCGGGCTAACGATTGTGGGTCTAGCAAACCTAGCTATCACGAGGGGAAAATACCGCTATCGATATTGATTCAGGAGATTTAAATCTTACGAGTCTTACTATCAACAAACCCTTGAATCAACCCTACCAATAAACCACCTAAGTGGGCACCGTTGGCAATAGAGAGGCCAAACATATCGGTAAAGCCAAAGACCAGCCATAACAACATAAAGCCAATATAAGCTGGAGGCAGACCTATGCCTGATTCGGGCCGTTTTACGCCCATAATCCATGTGTAACCGACAACAGCATAGACCACGCCAGACAGACCGCCAAAGCCAGGCCCTGCCATGTAGTATTGCAAGATATTAGGTAGCGTACCGCCAACGATTAATAGAATAAATAGTGGGGTAAAGCCGAGTTTGTTTTCAATCTTACCGCCTAGATACCACCACCAGAGTAAGTTAAAGATGATGTGCATGGCAGAAAAGTGTAGCAAACTCGGGGTAAAAATCCGCCAGAATTCACTCAGTGTGGCTGGGGAGGTGGCACCAAAAAAAGACAACTGTTCGAAGATAGGGTTAGCAAAGCCAAGATTCATCGCAGCGTAGATGACGACGCAGGTAAAGAAGACCAGCAAGGTTAAAGGTCCCGCACCGGTAATAAACTGACTGACCAGTTGCAGACTCGGGCTGCCATAATCGAGTGTGGTGCGAGTATCGCCATTCTCCCATGACGCTGCGAGATACTTTTCGTCGTAGGGATTATGAATAAAGGCTTGGAATTCGCGCTGGGCACGATCTAAGTGGTTTTGATCATGGATCATCAGTGCCACGCCTTGTTCGGTCGGCACTAACTCACAATCAATATTTAGCCCTTTGAGGTAGTCAATGAGAGCCTGTGCTGCTCGGTTGTTAGGAAGTCTGCCAATCTCAATCATTTTCTCCCCCTCTTACATGTTTATAAGTTAGCTTGATGCCACGCGCTATAGCCGCCATCTAAACTAAACACGTCATCAAAGCCTTGCTCATTAAGATAAGTGGCAGCGCTTTGGCTGCTGATGCCATGATAGCAAACAACAATAAGTGGCAGATCCATGTCGGCATCGCCAATAAAGCGAGCTAAGTTTTCATTGGTTAGATTGACTGAACCAAGGATATGACCGGCTTCATAGCTGGCTGCATCTCGGATATCCACGATTTGTAACTCGTCTGATTCAGACTGCATCTGAATAAGTTGATTAACACTAAGATGTTGAAAAGCAGACATAGAAAACCTGTATTGATTAGATTAGAGAAGACAAAAGCGACTGTAATAGTCTCAAGCAGATATTACAGTCACTTGTTCGGAGAATAAATCAAAAGCTGGCTAATGATTTAATCCCAGTTGAGGATCACTTTACCTGATTGACCTGAACGCATGGCATCAAAGCCTTGCTGGAACTCATCAATACTATAATGGTGGGTGATGATTGGCGAAATATCGAGTCCAGATTGGATAAGGCTTGCCATCTTATACCAGGTCTCAAACATCTCACGGCCATAAATGCCCTTAATGATAAGCCCTTTAAAGATCACCTTGCTCCAGTCGATAGCCATGTCGCCACCTGGAATACCTAGCATGGCAATTTTGCCACCGTGGTTCATGGTGTCGAGCATAGAGTGGAATGCCGAAGGCACGCCTGACATCTCTAGACCTACATCGAAGCCTTCTGTCATACCGAGCTCTTGCATTACATCTTCAAGATTCTCTTTGGCGACGTTAACTGCACGGGTCGCTCCCATTTTCTCGGCTAGCTCTAGGCGGTATTCGTTCACATCGGTGATCACCACATGGCGCGCACCAACGTGACGACATACGGCCGCTGCCATAATGCCAATTGGGCCTGCACCAGTAATAAGAACGTCTTCACCGACAAGATCGAATGACAGCGCAGTATGCACCGCGTTACCAAATGGATCGAAGATAGAGGCCAAATCATCAGAGATATCATCAGGGATCTTAAAGGCGTTAAATGCTGGGATAACTAGGTATTCAGCAAAGGCACCTTCACGGTTAACGCCGACACCCGAAGTATTGCGGCATAAGTGAGTGCGACCACCACGACAGTTACGGCAATGGCCGCAAGTAATATGGCCTTCACCGGAAACACGGTCGCCAATAGTAAAGCCACGTACTTCTTGGCCCATACCGACAACTTCACCCACATATTCATGACCAACAACCATAGGCACAGGAATGGTGTTTTGTGACCACTCATCCCAGTTGTAGATATGAACGTCGGTACCGCAGATAGCGGTCTTACGAATTTTAATTAATAGATCGTTATGGCCCACTTCTGGTTTAGGCGCATCTACCATCCAGATGCCTTCTTCAGGCTTTAGCTTGCTGAGTGCTTTCATTTTATAACCTATTACAGGCCGGCTTGCGGCTTGCTGAATGTCATTCAAAAAGGGCTACATACGTAGCCCCTATTGATTTGATTTTAGCTGATGATACCCATCTCTTTCGCGATACGGGTAAAGGCTTCAATTGCCTTGTCGATCTGCTCTTTGGTGTGAGCTGCAGACATCTGAGTTCGAATACGTGCCTGACCCTTTGGTACCACAGGGAATGAGAAACCGATAACGTAGATGTTTTCAGTTAATAGACGGTTAGCAAAATCGCCAGCCAGTTTTGCGTCACCAATCATTACAGGAATAATGGCGTGATCGGCGCCACCTAGGGTGAAGCCTGCCGCAGACATCTGCTCGCGGAAGTAACGGCTATTTTCCCAAACAGCTTCGCGTAGCGCTTGGCCAGATTTGAGCATCTCAAGTACATGGATAGATGCCGTGACGATTGATGGCGCTAATGAGTTTGAGAATAGGTAAGGGCGAGAGCGTTGACGCAACCAGTCGATGACTTCTTTTTTACCAGAAGTGAATCCACCTGATGCACCACCAAGGGCTTTACCTAAAGTACCTGTGATGATGTCTACGCGATCCATCACTTCACAATACTCGTGAGTACCACGGCCTTCTTGGCCAACAAAGCCTACGGCATGTGAGTCATCAACCATCACGAGTGCGCCGTACTTGTCAGCAAGATCACACACACCTTTTAGGTTGGCAATTACGCCGTCCATTGAGAACACGCCGTCGGTAGCGATCATGATGTTGCGAGCGCCAGCTTCTTTAGCGGCGATAAGTTGCGCCTCTAAATCTGCCATGTCGTTGTTAGCGTAGCGGAAGCGCTTCGCCTTACATAGACGCACGCCATCGATAATAGATGCGTGGTTTAGTGCATCAGAAATAATCGCGTCTTCTGCGCTTAATAGGGTTTCGAAAAGACCGGCGTTAGCGTCGAAGCATGAAGAGTAAAGAATGGTGTCTTCCATGCCTAAAAATTCGCTAAGGCTCGCTTCTAGTTGCTTATGGATATCTTGGGTGCCGCAGATAAAGCGCACAGATGCCATGCCAAAACCGTGAGCGTCTAGGCCAGCTTGTGCTGCCTTAATAAGCTCTGGGTGGTTAGCTAAACCTAGGTAGTTGTTGGCACAAAAATTAATAACTTGGTCGCCATTAACTTTAATTGCAGTTTGTTGAGGAGAAACAATGATTCGTTCGCTTTTATACAAACCTTCGGCTTTAACGTCGACAAGCTGTTGATTTATTTGGTCGTAGAATGAGGTCTTAGGCACCTTTATTCTCCTTAATTAGCATTATTTTGAGTATTGGAGTGCTGGCATTTTAACCCTAATTGCCGCGGCTCTACAGCCTTTTTTTAAGACTAAAACCGGGATTAATTAGATTGGGGGATACAGAGGTTTTACATTAGTTAAACTAATGCTTAACTTTCAAGTGCTTTTAGTCGAGGAGATAATGGGGATAGTGAGAGTCACTAAAGCTAGCGCATGAAAGCTAGTTCATGCGTCTAGGCCCAAGTGAGCTGTTATTGCATTTGTGAGCGGTAGTGCTCTTCTAGTCTTAAAAAAGTCGCCTGTGAGCTTGGTGTCGCATAGGATTTAAATAGCATAATCACCCGCAATAAGCCTTCATATAGTGACTCTTTGGTGATTGAGCCGATGTTTGACTGAGTTTGGGTGAGCTTATAGCTGATCCAAAAGCTGACTAGCATCTTTATGGTGTCGGCTAGAGGCTTAATATCTTCAGAATTAATCGCTAAGAAGCCATCTTGAGTTAATTTTTCTAGTACGCCGCTTGAGCGTTCGAGCACATCTTGCTGAGCCTTAAGGTAGCGGTTTTTTAGCGTTTCATCGCGGCTGAGAATATCGGCGAGATTGGCGTACATAAAGCGGAATTGCCAAAGGGTATAAAACATCGCATCGAAATAGCCGACTAATAGATCGACATCGACCTCTTTATCGACATAAGGCTGAAAACCAGACTCGAGATGTTGCTCATAAAGACCAAAAATCGAACGTATGATGTCTTCTTTATTGCGAAAGTGGTAGTAGAGGTTACCAGGGCTAATATTTAGGTGGGCGGCGATATGATTGGTTGTGATTGTTCTTTCGCCATGTTCATTAAAAAGCTCTAAACTGGCTTGTACGATTTTGTCACGGGTCTTCATATTCATCCTAAATGATTAATATCCAGTATAATTAATTCGGCAAGTAATTGACCGCTTAATAGCCTCTATTATGCCTATTCCGTTTGAATTACACCTGTGTCATTACGTTAAGGCCTGACTATCATGTTAGCATTGGCGCAATTGTTCAAGTAAAACGCAAGAAAGTAGTAAATTTGATGAATCGTAGCCTGTATTCGATAGTTTTATATTTAATTACTCCGCTGTTGTTGGTGTATCTTGCTGTGCGCGCCTTCAAAAGCAAAGATTATCGAGGCCGCTGGAATGAGCGTTTTGGCCTTAAATCATTAAAGCACACCGATCTCCTAGTGCATTCGGTCTCTATGGGTGAGACTTTAGCGGCGATTCCATTAATTAAGCAGCTCCAGCAACAGCATCCACATCTGAGTATTACCATCACCACGACTAGCCCAACGGGATCGGCCGAGGTGGTGCGTGCTTTTGGTACCAGTGTGCAACATTGTTATCTACCTTTCGACCTAGCTTGGTGCGCTCGCAGATTCGTTAAGCAGATAGCACCTAAGTGCTGCATCATTATGGAAACAGAGCTTTGGCCGAATCTGATCCATTACCTTAAACAGGTTGACGCTAAGGTATTGTTGGCCAATGCGCGTTTATCGCAAAAGTCGGCTAACTCTTATCAAAAGCATCAAATACTCACAAGGCCCATGCTCAAGTTACTCGATGGTATTGCGGCGCAGTCACAGCAGGCGGCTGAGCGCTTTATTGGCTTAGGTGTTGCGCCTGAGCGAGTTACCGTTTGTGGCAGCTTAAAGTTTGATATCAGTATCGATGAGCAACGTATTAATACGGCGAAAGCGCTAAGACTACAATGGCTGGCAACAGATAAACCAGTTTGGGTGGCAGGCTCGGTGCACCCGGGGGAGTTTGACGCGTTAATTGCAGCGCATAGGCAGCTGTTAGCGAAATACCCTAATGCCTTAATGATAATGGTGCCGCGTCACCCTGAGCAATTTGATGTCGCCGCCCAAGCCATAAAGTCGGCTGGGTTGGCTCTCACTAGGCGTAGTAACGGTGAACCGGTATTGGTCGACACTCAGGTTGTACTCGGTGATACTATGGGGGAGTTATTGACCTTTTATGGCGCCGCCGACCAAGCCTTTGTTGGTGGTTCATTAATCGTGCATGGTGGTCATAATCCTCTCGAACCCGCCGCTATGGGGCTGCCGGTGATGATGGGGCCTAACTATCGTGACTTTGTAGAAATTACTGGGCTGCTTGAGTCTGCTGGTGGTTTGCAAGTTGTCGATTCAGCTCAAGCGTTGACGCAAAATTTGATTCGGTTATTTGAAGATGAAGGCGCTTATAAACAAGCGAGTACAGCGGCAAAATCTGTGGTTGAGCAGAACCGTGGATCGCTGGCTAAGCAGCTGGCAGTAGTGGAAAGTTATATTCAGCGTTAGTGTGGTGATATCAGCAAAAAAGGTCAGCTTTGCGCTGACCTTTTTTATTGAATTTGATTGCTAACACTAATGATTGAGCTTGGCTAGATAGCCTTGATGCAGTTGCTGCCAATTGCCATCATTAAACGCCAGCGTTGGCAATTTACCCAGCTCCTTTCTAAAGGAGCGCAACAAACGACTCATGTTGGCTTGCTGCCATTGACTGTTGGGCTTTCTTAGCTCACCACGGTCAAAATCAATCAGATAAAACTTGTCATCACAGATAAGGATATTCTTAGCGTTGAGGTCCGCGTGGTAAACGCCGTGATTGTGAAATTCGGCAATGGTTTCACCGAGAACCAGCCACTGCGCATCCGTCATAGCGGCTTTGCTTAATCTGGCGACTAAGTCTTCGGCACCTTCTACCCGCTCTATAATTAAGTCGGCACGATAGAACAGACCTGAGCGCTCAACATTGGCGGCGATCGGCTTAGGTACGGCAAAGCCTTGCTGGTAAAGGTTTTCTAGCAGCGCTAGTTCAGCTACCGCACGGGTTTTTTCTAAACCGGTAAACAGATATTGGTCACGGCTAATTTTTTCTATCAAACCACCACGATAGTAGTGACGAAGTACCCACTGGTTTTGAGCTTTGCCAACGCTGTTAGCATCGACGAACCAGGTGGTGTAACGCCCCTTCGACGAACCAGTAATGGCAGATTGCTGACGCCAAAAGTCGGCAGCAAACCAGTTAGGTTCGATACTTGATGGTGTGTATTGGCAATAAGCGATACTGCCTTTGGCAGTTTTTTTAAACTTCATAGATAGAATTGTAAGCTAAAGCGTGGAACCTGCAGGCATTCTACATTAAGATCGGTAGATTGCGTTAAATAACCTTCGAGCACTAATGAGCCTATCAACTTCAAGTGACAATCCGAACTTAAAATCAAGCAGCTTAGACTTAAGTCAGGCTGAGTCTTTATGCCTTCTGAGGTTGTCGGCAATCGGTGATGTTTGTCATGCCGTGGCCATGGTGCAGGCTATTCAGCGCCGTTATCCACAGCTTAAAATCACTTGGATTTTGGGTAAGGTCGAATATCAATTGCTTAAGCATCTTGAAGGTGTGGAGTTTGTGATTTTTGATAAGTCACAAGGCTGGCGCAGCTACTTTAACCTTAAGCGCTCTTTAAAAGGTCGCAAGTTTGATGTGTTACTGCATATGCAGATTGCCCTGCGCGCGACGATTGCCTCATTAGCTATCTCGGCTAAAACTCGTATCGGCTTCGATCGATTTAGAGCCAAAGAAGGGCAGTGGTTGGTGACAAATCACCACATTGAGCCGCAAGCAACGCCTCATGTTCTCGAGGGATTTATGGGCTTTGCTAAAGCGGTAGGCGTTACCGACTTGACTCCAAGCTGGAATATACCTGTTCCCGTGATCGATACTGAATTTGCCGAGACGCTAATTCCCACTGGCACGCCAGTAATGGTTATCTGTGCAGCGGCGAGTAAAGCTGAGCGTAATTGGTTACCAGAGCGATATGCCGCAGTTGCAGATCATGCTGTAGCGAAAGGTTATCGAGTCATCCTATGCGGCGGTCCTACGCCACTTGAGCGTGAACTTGCCGAGAATATACAAGCAACGGCTCAATCAGAGTTAGAGAATCAAGTCGGCAAAACCTCTTTGCTGCAACTGTTAGCAATACTTAAGCAAGCGAGTGTGGTGCTGGCACCCGATACCGGGCCGGCACACATGGCTGTGACTCAAGGTACACCCGTTATTGGCTTATATGCTCATTCAAACCCAGGACGAACCGGCCCATATACCTGTTTAGATTCAGTGGTTAGCGTTTATGACAAAGTGATTAGTGAGCAGAAACAAGGTGATATTCCTTGGGGGACTAGGGCTAAGGGGGGGCATTTGATGGAGTTGATTGCTGTAGACAGTGTTGTTGCCCAGTTAGATCGTTTGTTAGAACAACCATAAGCATAAATTTTTGTTAGTATGCCCATTAGCATAGTGCTTCTTCGTAGTTTGATGAGTTGACTCAATGACCCTAGCCGCCCCTAAATTTCTATTTGTGCCCGTGTCTTCAGCTGAGGGGGTCGGTGAGTATATGCGTTCGTTAATCGTTGCCGATGAGGTTAAGCAGCGCTGGCCCAATGCGACGATTCAATTTATTTTAAGTCGTCAGGCTCCTTATGCCCTAACTTGCCCCTATCCTGCAGCGCTTTTGGATGATACGCCAACCAAGAATATTAAAGCAGTAAATGACTTTATGTCTTTCTTCCTGCCAGACTTTGTCATCTTTGATGCATCGGGTCGCCGCTCTCAATTGGTACATGCGAATAAGCTAGGCGCAAAAGTTATTTTCCTGAGTCAACATAAGCGTAAACGCAGTAGAGGAATGAAAATACTGCGAGCGCGGGTAACCGATAGCCATTGGGTGGTACAGCCTGAATTCGTTATAGGCCCAATTAGTTGGCTAGACAGACTAAAATTGAGATTAATTGAAAAGCCAGAGCCAACAGTTACTGGACCCATTTTTGTTAATCCTAACCCTAAACATCAAGCTGCTCTTCTTAGTGAGTATGGCCTAACTGTCGGTGAGTTCATCATACTCAACGCTGGCTCGGGAGGGCACACTAATAGTCGCGGCTTTATTGTTGAAGAATTTGCTCTCGCGGCAGCTAGTATTTACCAAGCAACGCAGATCCCCTGTGTGATCGTCTATGGACCGAATTACCCTAACACGATGATTGAGGCTGAAGGGGTTACAGCTATACAGGAGCTGAACCATGGTGAGCTAATCGATTTGCTCGATGCCGCAAAAGTTGCAGTGTTAAGTGGTGGAGATACTTTACTGCAGGCAATCGCGTTGAAGAAACCATGCTTATCGGTCGCTGTATCGAAAGATCAAAATTACCGACTAAAAGTTTGTGAAGAAAGGGGGTTAACCGTCTGCAGCGACAATAAAGCGCAACGGATATCGGATGGACTCGTAGAGTTAATGCAGGCTGATAACTTGTTAAAGTTAGAAACGGCTTTGGCGCAGTGTGACTGCGTTAATGGTTTGGAGCTGGGGATGAATATTATCACAGCGCTATACCGTAATAAATTTGGAGTTCATTGATGAGAATTGCTATTGCGATTGATAGCCTAGGTGGCGGCGGTGCACAGAAAGTGATGCTGACATTGGCTAAAGAGTTTACAGAGTTGGGCCATGAGCCGCATTTTTTTGTGATGTCCGATAATACGGCATTTGATATTCCTCAAAGCTTGCCCGTACATATTTGTTTTGCCAAAAAAGATCGAGATTTCAATCGATTCTGGAACTTGGCTCCAGCGGTAGAGAAACTTACTGCGAAAATTCGGAGTATCGAGCAGACCGTTGGGAAATTTGATCTATTCTTGTCAAACTTAGATAAAACTAATCGTTTGATGGTAAAAACAAATGTTTCCCCATTATTTGTTGTGGTTCATGCATCGGTTGAGGAGGAATTAACTCGACATGCTAAGTTAGGTCCTTTTGCCTATCTGAAGAAGCTGTTGGCTAAGAAAGCATTGAACGGGCACCATTTAGTAACAGTGTCTGAGGGGATTGCTAACGAGATTCGACAAACAAAGCGTATTGAGCCAGCTTCAATAAAATGCATCTATAATCCGTTTGAGTTTGATGAGATCGACCACTTATCACAGCAGCAAGCGCAAGGGATCCCGGATTCGGACTATTTAATTCATATCGGTCGTTATGTTAAGCAGAAGCGCCATGATGTGCTGTTCCAATCCATTGCTAAGATGAAGAGTCAAATTCCAGTGGTACTTCTGTGTCATAACCCTAAAAAAGCACGTAAGGCAGCTAAGAAATACGGTGTGGAAAGTCGAGTCGTTATTCCAGGATTCCAACCTAATCCTTTTCCATGGATAAAGAGTGCTAAGGCCCTAGTATTGAGTTCTGACTTTGAAGGTTTACCAACGGTTTTGATTGAATCATTAGCCTGCGGTACACCTGTGGTGAGTACAGATTGTCCTCACGGGCCGAGCGAAATCATGACCGGAGACTTAGCGAGATTTCTCGTTCCTCGCCGTGACCCTGCAGCATTAGCTGCTAAGTTAGATGAAATGTTGGTATCACCACCATCTATGGCAGAAGTCGATATTTTAGCAAAAGTACAAGCAGCACGGATTGCTCAAGAATATTTGGCGTTGGTTAAATAAACATTGAAGAGTTTGTGGGGAGAATTGTTGTGAGTGGGAACAACAAACGTTATTTATTGTATATTGCGCAGAACTATTCATATGCGATTTTGCGGCCGTTGCAACAAGCTATACAAGCACGAGGGGATGAGGCTTGTTGGTTTCTAGAAGGCTGTGAGGTGAATCCTGCTTTTTTAAGGCCGACAGAGAAGCGACTGTTAACTATTGCTGAAGTCAAAGCGTGGAAGCCTGATGCTGTATTAGTACCTGGAAATATGGTGCCTGATTTTATTCCAGGAATTAAAGTCGGTGTTTTCCATGGTTTTAATTCAGGGAAAAGAAATCAAAGAGGCCATTTTCAAATACGCAATTGCTTCGATCTCTACTGCACTCAGGGGCCTGCGACAACGCTACCTTTTGAGGATCTGGCTGACAAATCCGGAACCTTTAAAGTGGCAGAAACTGGCTGGCCGACACTGGATCCTATGTATAAAGGGGAGTTAGATCTTGCTTACGATGTAGAGGGAGATAATAGGCCTGTTGTGCTTTTTTGTTCTACTTTTTCTCATCGTTTATCTTGTGCGCCTATCGTCTACGATAAGATTAAAGCCTTATCGGAGCAGGGAAATTGGCGATGGTTGGTACAGTTCCATCCAAAGATGAGTAAAGAGATTGTAGATAAATACAAGGCGCTTCAAAGTGACAACCTGACATTTGTAGAGACAGATAATGTTTTGCCATTATTGCAGGCGGCGGATGTGATGCTGTGTGATACCTCATCAGTATTGATTATGTTTTTACTACAGGGTAAGCCTGTGGTGACGTTCAAAAATAATACAAGTTGGTCGCATCTTGTTAATGTAGAACAGCTCGATGAAATCGAGCCTGCATTAAAGGAGGCGCTGAGAAGGCCTCCTGAGCTAATGGCTAGAATAGAAGCGTATTGTGATGATATTCATCCATTTCGGGATGGACTGTCGAGTGAGCGGGTGCTCGCTGCGACAGATGATCTGCTTGAAAATGGTACTGCCGGACTTAAGCGTAAGCCATTAAATTTATTGCGCCACTTAAAGATGCGACGCAAATTAGGCTATTGGAGAATATAGCGCAATTTTACTGATGACAGAGCTCAATGTATTTTTGTGCAATATGACGACTATCTACCTTTTTTATAATATCGATATTCTCTAATTGAGGAGGGGCTGCGAGGCATGCTACTGCACATTCAGCTAACGCTTTTGGATTTCTGCGAGGAACTAAGTAACTTGCTAGCTCTCCAGTTAGAATTTCATTTGGACCGTAAGGGCAATCTGTACTTACCACAGGGGTTCCGCAGATAAGAGACTCTGCAATTACGAGTCCAAAACCCTCAAAGTCTGAACTAAGTAGCATCAATTCTGCACGTGCAATCCAAGCGTAAGGATTCGATTGAAAGCCGGGTGTAATAATGCGTTTTTCGACATTATATTTTTTCGCTAGCTTTCGTGCTCTTTCGGGTCTATTGGTTAGTAATACTAATTTAGGAGCCGATGGCATTAGGGCAAGCGCTTGAAAAAGGATGTCTAAACGTTTCTGTCGCGTAATTCGTCCAATATGGATCATAAAGGGCTCATTTGGGATTTCATCGTTTTCAGCCAATGCTTTATGTCTTATATCTTCAATTCTAAAAGGGTTGTAAATAGCTTGAATACTTTTAGCTTTTAGCCAGCCCGTATTTTTTAGCTCATCCGCAATGCCTTCAGAAACCGTGATGATATTTTTTTTAATTAAAGCTTTGGCTTTTATCCAGCGTCGATAGAAGTGGATTGGACCTCGCTTGAGCTCCATGATTAATTCTTGTTTTAACGCACAGTGGCAAAAGTAATAACAGGGATCAAAGTTACAGCCACTAACAACTGTATCGCAGTCTGTCGAGTTGGATAAAAATAGATCAAACTTCCCGCTTGAGTCCTCGACAGCCTCAACGCACCGTTTTAATTGTTGCTGTTGCTCTTTAAGTTTTAGCTCTTTCTGGTTTTTATAAACATAGTGAATAGTTACGTTTTGTGGCGGAGGAAAATCTCCCTCTTGCTTGAAAACGAATAGATGTACATCTTGTCCAGCTTCTTGCAAAATCTCTGCTTGAGTTAACGCAACTTTGACTGTTCCGTTTGCATAAAAGTTGTGGCAAAAGATAGCAATCTTTTTCATTCTACATATGTCTCTTACATAATATTAAGGTAAGAATTATATCAGATGTGCTGCTAGTGAGCATAAGTAAATGCATTGACTTTGAGGAAGAGAGTCTCGAGCTGGCAACGTTTAATTTATGATTTAGAATACGTCGCCATTCGATTATAATCATTTGCAGATTACTCTATTAAATTTGGTTGTTAGGTTATGAGATGTTTCGTTATTAGCTTGGTTACAGAGGATCGGAGACGC
Organism: Shewanella pealeana ATCC 700345; assembly: GCF_000018285.1. Classification (NCBI taxonomy): domain Bacteria; kingdom Pseudomonadati; phylum Pseudomonadota; class Gammaproteobacteria; order Alteromonadales; family Shewanellaceae; genus Shewanella; species Shewanella pealeana. The sequence goes on from NC_009901.1 coordinate 130,232, forward strand.
TCTCATATTAGTCATGAGTTTTCTTCTCAAGCTATTCCTTTTGAGTTTTTTGATGCAATTACTCCCGTTCAAAATGAAGCTGAAGCCAATCGTTTACAGATCCTAACTCAAGGTACAACCCTGAGTAAGGGTGAGACTTCTTGCTTGTTAAGTCATGTCGCCATTCTGCAAAAAATCGTCGATGAATCGATCCCTTATGCTGCGATTTTCGAAGATGATATTCATTTGAGTAAGGATGCTTATCACTATCTCTGTTCTGAAAACTGGATCCCTGACTCGGTAGAACTGGTTAAACTCGAAATGTTTAATCATATTGCCAAAGGGCAGTTTTTGGGGACGCATAAGCTAGAGTCTGGTAAAGAGCTTTTTAGGCTGAAGGGGCGCCACTTAGGAGCTGCTGGTTATATTGTAACGTGCAACATGGCGAGTCAGTTATTAAATGAAGTTCGTCGATGCGAACCTGTTGAAGCGATAGATAAGATTATCTTTGAAGAATTGATCACTTCAAATAAAGTGGACGTGTATCAGTTGCAGCCTGCGATTTGTGCGCAAGATGACATTATCGACAGGAAAAATAGTGTTCTCCATAGTAGTTTGAATGCCGAACGAATACTGCCAGCAAAGAAAAAGTTGAGCTTAGCGATGAAAGCTAAGCGTGAACTGGAGCGTATTTTTAGCCGTCGCATCCAATTTAAGTAAGTTTGATGATTTTACCCTGCTCTATTCGTCGTTAAGCCAGTAGCAGGTTATAATTAAGTTTTACTACTAACGATATCTAGCTATGAACCGTACTAAAAAAATCACTTTAAAACACATGAGCAAGCTCAAAAAAGCCAATGCTAAACTGCAAAATAGCAACAAGCCGAAGTACGTTTCTAAGGCTGAGCGGGAGAGACTGGCGGCGCTTGAGGTGGTTGAAACTGTGCAAATAGAGAGCGAATAGCTCCTTTTTTGTGCGTTAGTGCGTTTTTCATGATCCAACACCGAATAATTACGCTAAGACTAATATTATTTACCCTAATGAATATGACAGAATAGCCGGCTAATTTTGGTTTTGTAGGTTTTTCACTACAAAACCTAACGGATAGGAGTTTCATGAATACTGTTTATTCAATCGGAGAACTAGAATCATTTTTGGTCGCCATCTTGGTACTGTTTATCGGCCACTCAGTTAACCGCCACGTTCCTTTTTTCAAAAAGTATAATATCCCAGAACCTATTATCGGTGGCCTGGTTGTCGCAGCCGTTATCACTGTTCTTCATTTTCAAAATATTACGCTAGCGTTTTCTCTGCCGATGCAGAACACGCTGATGCTGATGTTCTTCAGCACCGTGGGCTTAGCTGCCAGTTATAAACTGCTAGCCCGTGGTGGTAAAAAAGTCTTTATTTTTCTTGGGATTGCCTCGATTTACATCATATTGCAGAATGCAGTAGGCGTGAGTTTGGCGGCGGCGCTAGGCTTGGAAGCATTGATGGGCTTGGTTGCTGGCTCCATTACTCTTTCGGGTGGCCACGGTACTGGTGCCGCCTGGTCGCAGACGTTTGCCGAGCAGTACAATATGAATACCCTAGAGTTCGCTATGGCCGCAGCTACATTCGGTTTGGTGATGGGGGGAATTATTGGCGGCCCTGTGGCACAAAGACTCATCGATAAGCATAAGCTTGAATCCTCTTACGGTATTGGTGGTAACCATCATACGGACCATCCCGATCTAGTAACCTACGATCAGTTAGAAGTGGATAATGTTACTGCCAAGAGTGTTCTAGAAACCCTATTTATTATCATGTTATGTGTGGCTGGGGCTAAATGGGTCGGGCATCTAGTTGCTAGTTTTGATATCAGTTGGTTGAAGATGCCGGACTTTGTCTATGCCCTATTTCTTGGGGTGGTGATCACTAACTTCACCGAGATGACTCGTGGCTATAAGATGAATAACGAATGTGTCGATATCTTAGGTACTGTCGCCTTATCTCTATTTCTTGCTATGGCATTAATGAGCCTGAAGTTGTGGGAGATCTTTGACCTAGCGATTCCGTTATTGATTATTTTAATGGTGCAAACCGTTGTTTTAGCCTGTTTTGCATACTTTGTTACCTTCAAAGTGATGGGTTCTAACTATGATGCAGCCGTGATGGCGGGGGGGCACTGTGGTTTTGGTATGGGGGCGACACCTACCGCGGTTATGAATATGGGAGCCCTAGTTTCACGTAATGGTCCATCGCCACAAGCTTTTATGGTGGTGCCTATTGTCGGTGCTTTCTTTATCGACATTGTGAATCTAGTCGTATTGCAGGGTTATATAAAATTTATCTTATAGTGGACAGTATCTATTTCAAAAAAGGCACGCATTAGCGTGCCTTTTTTATTGGACTAGAATTAATTTTGACCTTGATGCAATCAATAACGATTGAGATTCGTTATAGCTATTGAACATCTTATCAATCAAAAGGACATTCTGATATGAAATCGACTAAAACAGCCATAGGCGCAACCGTAGCAGGCATTCTTGCTGCCAGTCTTTCGTTAGGGGCGCAAGCGGTGCCCGATCAACCCAAAGAGTGGGAGAAGTGTGCTGGCGTAGCAAAAGCTGGAGCAAATGATTGTGGTGCCTTAGATGGCAGCCATGGTTGTGCTGGCCAAGCTAAAGAAGACAATATGCCGACGGAATGGATTTATGTGCCAGCAGGGACTTGCGACAAGATCACTGGCGGTAAAGTTAAAGCCGTTAAACCGGCTAAAAGCTAGTGCCTTTATCAAGCATTAGGGGCGCAGGCATAGGTCTGCGTACTCCCCATGTAAAGCAGTTACTAGCGGATGAATCCTTATCCTTACAAATCCCTTGGCTTGAAGTACTAGTAGATAACTGGTTGGTCGATGGTGGATTAAACCAACATCTACTCAAGGCTGTCAGTGAACGCTTTGCGTTAGTCTTTCATAGCGTCGGGCTATCACTTGGTGGCCAAAACTCTCTTGATCTTGATTATCTTCGGCAGATAAAAGCCTTAAAAGAACAATGTGGTGCGCATTGGTATTCTGAGCATGCCAGCTTCTCCGGCAATGACGACTTTAAGGTTGCCGACCTGCTGCCATTGCCATACACCCAAGAGGCGGTGATGCATATCAGTCAGCGTATTAAGCAGACTCAAGATTTTCTGGGTGAAAGGATTTTGCTAGAAAACGTGTCTACCTATATGAGCTGTCGTCACAACGAGTTGAGCGAGGGGGAGTTTATTGCAGCCATAGCCGAAGAAGCCGATTGTTACCTGTTACTCGATATCAATAATGCATTCGTGACCAGCGTTAACCTCAATCAATCGATGCAGTCGTTTATGGATGCTATTCCGGTCGAGCGGGTTAAGCAGATCCATCTTGCGGGGTTCCACGATAAGGGGGATTACCTGCTCGATGCCCATAATCATCCCGTTGCTCCTAGCGTCTGGGCGGCATTTAGCGCATACATTCAGCAGCATGGAGCGATTGCCAGCATGATTGAATGGGATAGCGAATTACCGACGTTGGAGCGTTTACTGCAAGAGCGACAAATTGCAGCCGATATATTACGAGAACCGGCAGTAGTTGGTGCTAGAGATGGTGTAGGTGACGAGCGATGCGCTTAGCAGATTGGCAAAAGGCCTTCATTCAGGCGCTCGAGCCGCAAGGCAGCGCAACTCGTCTTGTCCAATTAGTTAACGAGGCAGAGCAGAATAGGCTAGAGATATACCGTAATAATGCTTTTCAAGCGATATTGAGCGCACTGCAGTTAGTCTTTCCTGTCTGCCAAGCCGTGGTTGGTGAAACTTGTTTTACACAATTGGTAAAAGGTTACGGTCAGCAATACCCATTAAATGACAGTAACTTGAATCGATATGGTCAGAACTTTGCTCACTGGCTAGCGCTAGAGATTAGTCAGCATCAAGTTTTTAGAGATCTGCAGTACTTACCAGAGCTTGCTCAATTGGAATGGTTACTAAACCAGAGCTACTACGCAATGGATTTAGAGGGATTTATGCTGCCGCCAAATTGTAGTCTAGAGCAATTAGCCGAGCTAAATGATCTGGAGCAGCAACAGGCAGTTTTATTGTTACGGCCGGATCTCGAACTGCTCATTTGTCATTATCCTGTGCAGCAGGTATGGCATCGACATAAACAGAGTTCGAAAAACAATATTGCGGAACATATTGATAATGATGCCTATTATCTAGTGATCCATAGAAACGGTTTTAAGGCGGAGTTTAGTCTAGTGGAGCAGCCTATGATGCGGTTACTGCAAGCATTAGCGGAAGGGCAAACACTAGCGCAAATTACCAATCCGGCCCAAGATCTTAGTCTCTTGAGTGAGTTGATCGAGCGCCAGTGGATCTGTGGTTTTAGGTTAGCGGTTGAGACTGGGTAATCTGTATGGATAGAGAACTATTACAGAGTTTGTATCGATACTGTATTTGCCTCACAGGTCATAGCGCTCAAGCAGAGGATTTGCTGCAAACGGCGGTAGAGAATTGGCTAAAGGGTTGTAGTCGACCGGTTCAATTAAAAGCTTACCTTAGAAAGGTGATTCGTAATCAGTTTATCGATGACTGCCGTAGACTCAAATTGGTGGACTTTGAACCGCTCGATGACAATGCTCCCGTGCTACTCGATGAAACATGCCTAGAAGAAATTGAGATACAGCACAACCTCATAGAACATCTATTTGAGTTACTTAATCCAGCGGAGCGAGAGGTGCTATACCTTTGGGCCATAGAAGGTTATAGCGCAGCTGAGATAGCAGAAGATCTACAGCAACCCCGTGGCACTATTTTGTCTCGTTTACACCGTATTAAACTTAAAACAGCCGATCTTGCACTCGGTGATTCGGCGCAAACTATCGGAGGGCAATAAAGATGACTAAGAAGAAAGGTGCCACCGATATGAGCTTTAAGGCCTTAGTTAAGCAGCATATAGAAGCGCAAGCTATGAGTGAGCAGGGGCTGGCTAGAATGGAGAGCCTATTGGTTGGCGTAGAGCTGGCTCAAAACAAGGCCATTCAACAGAAGACTCAAGTTAAAGATATAGGTGAGCCCGATCCTCAACTGGGCAATAATGACTTAACCGCTGGGGAAGAACGGAGCGATAATACTCCGACGCGATTTAAGAGTATGTTGGCGCTCGCTGCCAGTGTATTGCTGCTGGTGTTTAGTCTGCATTGGTATCCAGAGGTTGTTTGGCAGGGAGAGGCGGCTTGGCAGGGAGAGGTGAGCAGCAATCAACAGCCAGGCGTTAGTGAAATGAGCATCAAGATTGCCGTAGAAGTGGCTAAAAACCATATCAAGATGAAGCCGCTCGAAGTGCAAACCGCACAGCTATCGCAGCTAAGGGCGTATTTCACCGAGCTTGATTTTACACTCGTAAGCTCTAGCCGTATCGATGATGCAAAACAGATGATTGGCGGTCGGTACTGCTCAATTCAAGGCCTGACGGCTGCCCAGATAAGGTTTGTCGATCCGCTGCAGTCTGTGACGCTATACCAAGTCCAATACGATAGGACGTTATATGGTGAGCTGCCCAATATTGACTCTGGCGAGAAACCATTACAGCTGGTGGAGAGAGGGGTTGCCGTATCTATCTGGGTTGAGAAAGGGTTATTGATGGCGACAGCGCGTTCAATTGAATAACCCTCATCATAGTGGTGCTCGCTTTTATTCCGAGACTTTATTGTCGCGACGATACAATTGCCATTGCTCTATTTGCTCACCACTGGGTAAGGTACAGATACTGGTCGCAAGATCGACGCTGCCACCTTGGGCAATACAGTTTTGTGTCGCTGGGTTCGGCTTGCCCACCCGAGGTTTATGCTGCTCGGAACTGGTCTCTGAGACAGAGCTATCTGGCTGGTGCTCTCTACGATACAAGCTCCACTCCTCTATACGCTCGCCACTCGGTAGGGTGCAATAACCGACTTCCCCCTCCGCTTGTTTTTCAATTTCCAGTTCGCCGCCAAGTGACACACAATAGGTTGAGGCTGGATTGGCTAGCTGAACGGGTTTTGCCGTGTTTTCAGCTTTCGGAGCTTGGCTTTCAGCTGAAGGGTTGCAGGCGGAAAGTAGTGCGACAGCTACACTGATTGTGGCGATTTTTGCGCAGCGACTTAGGCTGTGACTTAGAGATAAACATGTATTCATTAGCGGCTCCGTTGCGATCTTTATCAGGCTTGATATTAAGTTGGTCACTTTACTAACGTAATAGCAGCACAAAAGGGTTACTCCATTTGCATGTTAATTTACGGAAGCTTTTACTTGAGTACAAGTTAGAAACGGTATCTGTTTTGAGCGCGAAGTGAGGAAATTCTTTAACTTGGCTTGGTTAATAGAGGGATTAATACTGAGTATTTTTTGGTTAATTCATCTATTTTATAATTGGTTAGCGAGATTTAACACTTTTGTAATAGATTTTTGCGATACAACCAATCGATAAAGGTTGCTTCTTTTAATCGACATTATCGCTCAAACTGTTTTTGGGCAGAAAGAGCGTGCGTTGTTAATTAAGAGAATACTCATGGAAATTGTAAAAAAGGCTGGTTTGGCCCTATCGTTGAGCTTGGTTGTTGTGAATGTGCAGGCTGAAACGTTAACACGTGACAATGGTGCCCCAGTAGGAGACAACCAAAACTCAATCACTGCGGGGAGTAACGGCAGTGTGCTGCTACAAGATGTCCAGTTGATCCAGAAGTTACAGAGATTTGCGCGTGAGCGGATCCCTGAGCGCGTAGTTCACGCTAGAGGAACTGGTGTACATGGGGAGTTTATTGCTAGTAGTGATTTGAGTGAGTTAACACAGGCCGCACCGTTTGCTGAAAAAGGCAAAATTACTCCGGTATTCGTACGCTTTTCAACAGTTATTCATTCAAAAGGTTCGCCAGAAACTCTACGGGACCCTAGAGGTTTTGCGACTCGTTTTTACTCAGATCAAGGTAACTGGGATCTTGTGGGGAACAACTTGCCGGTGTTCTTTATCCGTGATGCGATAAAGTTTCCAGATATGGTGCACTCACTTAAGCCGTCGCCTATTACTAATCTACAGGACCCAAATCGCTTTTTTGATTTTTTCAGTCATGAAGCTACAGCAACAAATATGCTGACTTGGGTTTATACCAACTTAGGTACTCCTGCTAGCTACCGAAAAATGGACGGTTGGGGAGTGCATGCATATAAATTTATTAACGATGAGCATCAGGTTAAATACGTAAAGTTTCATTGGAAAAGCCAACAAGGTGTAGAAGGGCTAAGGCCTGATGAAGTCGTTAAAACTCAAGGCCAGAATTTTAACCATCTAACAGACGACCTTTATAGCGAGATTAACAAGGGCAACTTCCCAAAATGGGATCTTATGGTCAAGGTATTGCGCCCAGAGGATTTGAACAAGTTTGATTACAACCCACTTGATGCAACAAAAATGTGGCTGGATGTACCAGAAACTAAAGTGGGCACTATGACGCTCAATCGCGTCCCGGATAACTTCTTTCAGGAAACAGAACAGGCAGCTTTTGCGCCTTCAAACTTAATACCCGGTATTGAACCTTCGGAAGATAAGTTGCTTCAGGGACGTATTTTTTCCTATGCCGATACTCAGCTTTATCGTTTAGGTGCCAACTTGTCTCAATTGCCAATTAACCAACCTAAGATGGCTGTGGCAAATCATAATCAAGAAGGGGCAGCTAATTATGGTCGTACAAGCTCTGATGTGAATTATCAACCTAGCACTAAGCTCGCATTAGCTGAAGATCATCGTTATCGAGCCGTACAAACACCCCTATCGGGCACAGTTCTGCAAGCGGTTATTGCTAAACAAGATAATTTCACTCAGGCGGGCGTGCTTTACCGTAGTTTGAGTAAACAAGATAAGCGCGATCTTATTACCAATTTATCTGCTGACTTAGGCAAGGTGACAGACAGTCATGTTAAGCATCAAATGTTGAGTTATTTCTATCAGGCGGATAAGGACTTTGGTAAGCGTTTAACGCAAGCTGTGGCGGGTGATTTAAATGAAGTGAAAAAACTCGCCAATATGTAGCTAGTAACTAACTCTATAGGTTAACGCTTAATGGGCCGGCGTTAACAGTTCCCGAGTCAGTCTCTTGATTCGGTTTCTCGAGTAAGTCCCGTAAGGCGTGTTTTTGCTCTTTTCTGCCCAGGTTAGAGTGCGCCTTACGGGCAACCTAAACTTCAACTGAAAGTCTCAAACAGAAACGTTAATTCGTTATCGAGGTCGAGTTCATGCACCGTACTTTTTCATTGAAACAAACCATTCCCCTGTGGTGGCTGGCTCTAGTTGTGAGCATTTTAACAGCTATATTCAGTACCAATAACGCTCAGGTTAACTCGCTTGAAATCGAAAATTCAGATAAGCGTCTTGGGTTACAAGTTAACAGCCAAACCGCACAAATGCGGCTATTGGTCGACTATTTCTTTGCTGCAGCAAGAACGGGTGATATTGAGGTGTTAAATCACTTTATCGAAGCGGGCTTTCCCATCGATCAGCGTAATAATCAAAGTTATAGTGCGCTGATGGTTGCAGCATACAATGGCCAAGCACAGGCTGCGTCTGTTTTACTTGAGCATGGCGCGAATGCGTGTCTTCAAGATAAGCGTGGCAATACCGCTATGATGGGCGCTGTTATTAAGGCTGAGTTCGCAATAGTAAAACAGCTATATAGTCAGGAATGTGATGCAGAGTTAACCAATAATTCGGGGATGACATTGCAAGAGTTTGCTCAATATTGGGGGCAAAGTAGCAAACTAAAGGAAGCAAGTTTAGCTGCAAAGCAGTCGTTGTTATCTTCAGCGGTGCTCTGAATTTGCTTTTAAACAACAAACGCAGCCCAAGAGCTGCGTTTGTTTACTTGTTTGTCAGTTAATATGCTAATGACAAAGGTCAATATGGGAGCAAAATGGGTTAGCTACAAACCTTACACTGCGGCAGTTTTGGGAGTTTCATCTCTCTAAACTCCATGGTCATAGCATCGATCATCAGGATGCGCCCAGCTAGAGTTTGTCCCATATTAGCAATCACCTTGATGGCTTCAACCGCTTGTAAGCAACCAATCATGCCTACAACGGGGGCTAAGATCCCAGATTCAACACAGCTAAGTTGTTGCTCACCAAAAAGCTTACTAAAGCAGTGGTAGCAAGGAGTATCGTCTTGGTAGTCGAATACCGTGACCATGCCTTCCATACGAATCGCAGCAGCCGAGATAAGTGGCTTCTTGTGCTTAAAGCAGCTTTGGTTTAGCTGTTCGCGCACGGCAACATTGTCGGTGCAATCCATCACGATAGAGTGTTGCTCTACGAGGGCATCGATCTCATGATCATCGAGGACCGCATTGATTGTTTCTATCTGAATGTGCGGGTTAAGTGCCGTTAAACTCTGCTTAGCCGAGTCGACTTTAGCTTGGCCGACGTTGGCGTCTTGATGTAAGACCTGTCTTTGCAGATTTGATATCTCGACGGTATCAAAATCGACTAAGGTCATTGAGCCAGCACCTGCTACGGCAAGATATTGACTCGCGGCGCAACCTAAACCGCCAGCTCCGATAATGAGCACCTTAGCTTGCTTGAGTTTTTCCTGGCCTTCAAAGTCCATTGATTTAATCGATATTTGGCGGCTATAACGTAATATTTCCGCATCAGATAAAATTTCATCTGTTGCTATTTGTTCGGTCGACATCAAATTGATCTCATATGTTTACGCGGTGCTCGTTTTAGCAAAGCACGCTATTAAAAGGCTCAACCGTCACCTGGGTATCATTGCTTAAACCATCGCAATCCTGAGCCAAGATAATGAAGCAGTTCGCCAGAGTCATGGAGGTCAGCATTCCTGAACCTTGGCCACCGGTGACTTCAACTTCGGCTTCACCTTTCGCGTTATAGCTTAAGATGGCGCGTTGGTATTCCACGCGACCAGGGGCCTTACGAATCTCACCTTTGAGCCTAGCTTGCAGTGTTACCGGTGTAACTTGAGGTAAGCCCTGCATCTTATTGAGTAGTGGCCACACAAGCTTGTAGAAAGTCACCATGGATGAAACTGGGTTGCCAGGTAGCCCACAGAAGACGGCATCTCCAAGGTGACCAAAGGCAAAAGGTTTACCCGGTTTAATGGCTAGCTTCCAGAAGGTGATCTGACCCTCTTCATCTAAAATCTGCTTGGTATAGTCGGCGTCGCCTACGGAGACTCCGCCCGAGGTCAGTACCATATCGGCGCATTCTGATGCGGTTTTAAAAGCTTGGCGAATCGCTTCTTTATCATCTTCGATGACGCCAAGATCGATCCATTCGATATTGCCGCGGCTCAGTAAGCCTTGAATACTATAGCGGTTAGAGTCGTATATTTGTCCTGGGCCTAGTTCGCTTCCAACTGGGCGTAGCTCGTCACCGGTAGAGAAGAAAGCGACTTTAACGATACGTTTAACGCGTAACTGGCTTGCGCCTATTGTTGCCAGTACGCCCATTTCTGCCGCGCCAATCAATGTGCCCGCAGTTAATACCTTAGTGCCACTTGTGAGCTCTTCACCGCGAAGGCGCACGTTAGCGCCAAGCTCTTTAGGCGCTTCAATAGTGATCTGCTCGCCATCGGCTGTGACCTTTTCCTGCATCTGTACCGTATCGTAACCGCTAGGCACTGGGGCACCGGTCATGATGCGAATGCAACCCCCTTCGATACATTCACCTGTAAATGGGTGACCTGCGAAAGATTGGCCGATTAATTTTAGCGGCGCGTTAGCACTTAAGTCGGCAAAATTGAAGGCATAGCCATCCATTGCCGAATTATCGAATGGTGGGAGGTCGATATGAGAGGCGAGATCTTCAGCAAGTACTCGACCCAACGCTTGTGGCAGTGTCACGACTTCAGAGTCTGTGATTGGATTAACTTGTTCTAGTAATTTAACGATAGCCTGATCGGGATGCATTAGGCTAGGTTGAGAACATGGATCTGCATGAGTCAGCATCTATCTATCCTTGAGAGTTAAATCGGAACGTTAAGTAAAAACGAATATAGTGCATTATGCCACGGTGAATGTAGATGGCTATGATCTGCGCGGCAGTTTTTAAACAGAGTTAAAATTGAATCGTAATTTATGCCAACAATTTAGCTTGTATCACTTTGAGGCTGAATTAGGGCCTTAACTCTGATTTTATTCGTTATTTTGTTAAATGTAGTCGCAAGTAAGGTAACCTAGGCTGCTGTAAATGAAAACCATTATTATTTAATTAACAATCACTTAAGTAAATTTTATTGCAATTAATAGCCAGCTTGATAACAATGGCCGCCATAAACCGAAAGTCCTAAGGAATAGATATGCTAGCCCAGAAGATGATTGACCAGTTAAATGACCAGATCAACATGGAGTTCTTCTCCTCAAACCTGTACCTGCAAATGAGCGCATGGTGTGAAGATAAAGGCTTTGAAGGGGCGGCTAAGTTTATGCGCGCTCATGCAGATGAAGAGATGGGTCACATGCAGCGTTTATTTACTTATGTAAGTGAAACGGGTGGTATGCCATTACTAGGGACTATCGAAGCACCACAGGCCGAGTTTGCTTCATTGTTGGCTCTATTTGAATACACCTATGAGCACGAGCAATTGATCACTAAGAAGATTAATGAACTAGCTCATGCTGCATTCACTAATCAAGATTACTCTACCTTCAACTTCCTGCAGTGGTATGTGTCTGAGCAGCATGAAGAAGAGAAGCTATTCAAGTCAATCGTCGATAAAATTCGCCTAGTGGGCGAAGATGGCAAGGCGCTGTTTTTCGTCGATAAAGATTTGGCACAGATGGCAGTCGAAGAGTCTGCAAGTGTGATGACTAGCGCTACAGTATAAGTCGCTGGATTGAAGTAAAAAAGAGCAGCTTAGCTGCTCTTTTTTATGGCTACAACTTTTGTTCGGCGATTATACTGATTGGTATTAGACTGCGCTGAGTTCAGTGCCTATCTCTAGGTACTGAAATGGCTTAGCGTGGCGTAAAAATTCAACTAATTCTGCCTTGGCAAGAGGCTTAGACATCAAGTAACCTTGGGCGTAATCACAGCCTAAGTTACGTAAGAAGTGCCATTGTTCAACCGTTTCAACTCCTTCAGCCACCAGTGGCATCTCTAAGCTTTGTGCCATCATTACAATCGCCTTAATCAATTTAGCATCAGATGGATTGTCCAATGCATTATCGATAAAGCTCTTATCGATCTTGATGACTGAAATAGGGCATTGAGTCAGATAGCTGAGTGCCGAATAGCCTGTGCCAAAGTCATCTAGGTAGATATCGACACCCAGCTGTTTTATCGATTCTAAGGTCTGTAAACATTGCGGCTTGTCTTCTATCAGCATGCTCTCGGTGATTTCGATATGTAAATTTTCGGCGGCGATGTCGTGCTTGGCCAATGTTTGTTTGAGTATGTCGAAAAAGCTAATGTCTCTGGAGTGAATGCATTGGCGTGCCGAGACATTAATCGCCATCTTGAGCATCAAGCCTTGGGCATGCCACTGTGCAAGATCTGACAAGGCTTGCTGTAAGATCCATTCGCCTAAAGGTTCAATCAATCCTGCCTCTTCGGCGATAGGGATGAAGGCCTGTGGTGAGATGACACCATAATCTGGATCTTGCCAGCGGACAAGCGCCTCAACACTGGTCACCTCGCCGCTATGCATATCGATAACTGGCTGATATTCAAGGTAGAACTCTGACTGTTTGACAGCCTTACGCAGCCTCTGTTCAAGGTGCATACGCTCAAGCATTTCAACATTCATCTCTGGGGAGAAATATTGATAATGTGCTCGGCCATCGCGCTTGGCTTGATACATGGCGGTTTCAGAGTTATGCAGCAACATTTCAATATCTTGACCATCTTCAGGATAGAAGGCGATACCAAAACTAGAGGAGATAATGGTCTCTTTATTGTCGAATAAGTAAGGCTTAGCCAGCGTATCACTGAGCTTCTGCGCCAATTGTTCGGCGCCAACGTTGCCAGTTTGCGGCGATATGACGACAAACTCATCGCCGCCGATACGGGCGATAGAGTCATCAGGTCCAAGTACGGCTTCGAGTCGTGTCGCCGACTGCTTAAGTACCTTGTTGCCTGCTGCGTGGCCATGAAGCTCGTTAATAAACTTAAATCTGTCTAGATCGATAAAGAAGATGGCGACTTGGCTATTGGTATTGTGTGCGCTATCTATGGCTTGCTGCAGCCTAGAGGAGAATAGGTGACGATTAGGCAGTTTGGTTAAGGAGTCGAAGTTGGTCTTATACCAGATATCCTGCTCATACTGCTTGTTGTTGCTGATGTCTAAAAATAGGCCGATATGCTGAATTGTTTTATTTTTACTGTTCTTCACCGCTGTTATCTTTAGGTACTCAGGGTAGATCTTACCACCTTTGCGTTTATTCCAGATCTCTCCCTCCCAGCTATTCTTGCTAGATAAAGACCGCCACAGCTGTTGGTAAAAATCCTCTTGGTGATGGGCAGAGCTTAAGATGCTGGGGCTCTTGCCTTTGACATCGTCAAGGGTATAACCGGTGATCTTAGTAAATGCGGGGTTAACTAGCTCGATGTGGTTGTTAGCATCGGTGACGATAATCCCTTCGGCTGAGTGCCTGAATACGGCCGAGGCTTGATGCAGCGCGCGTCTCGATTTCATGCGCTCCGATACCATTTGGTTTACGGCTAGGGCTATCTGTGTCAGTTCATCTTTGCCCTTAACCTCTAGAGCGAGTTCAAGACTTGGGTCTTTTGCTAGTTTCTCTACATCATCAACTATGCCTCTCACCGAATCGATAAGGTCGTTGGCAATGTTTCTACCGACGAGATAGACGATGTAGAAGAAGAGTAAGCCTGCAAAGAGGCTGATATAGAGATAAGAGAGGATCTGCTGTTTCTCAATCAGATTTTGATGGACTATTTTAGCCGTCAGCTGGGTATTGAGTTGGTGGAGGGCGTCAATGCCCGCCGTTGCTGCTTGCCACCATGACTCGCTATCAATCACTGGCTGCTGTTTTAGTAGTTGATAAAGGCTGTCATGTAAGGCGATATCTTGTGCCAGCAGCTCCAATGTCGCTTCCGGAGCGGGCAACTGCTTTAGTTCGGTTTCGGTAACATATTCTTGGTAGCTGTCGGCAGTTTGCTTAATGGTCTTTATTAGCTCTTGTTGCTTAGGGGTTAGAGTGTGATTGTTAGTTAAATGAGTTAACGCGCTTTTTAAGGCGAAGTAGTTTTCTCGAAAGTTAGCTAGGTAGCTTGGGTTTAATGTGGTTAGGTAACCATTAAAGTTATAGCTAAGCCCTCCATAACCAATCAGATCATTGATTATTTCGGTCTGTTCTATCAGATTAACTTGTTGCTGGATCTGCGAGCGGTAACCAGATATCAGTTGCTGCGGCTGGCTGTCCATCAATAGGGAAAAGCTGGTGCGATTTTCCTGTGTCATAACCGAAACGGCATTGGTAATTGCATTGTCGAGTTGTGTTCTAATCTGTGCGATCTGCTTGAAAGCGCCAGCCTCTAATACCGGTGCAGAAAGTAGTTTATTGACTAAGCCGCGCTCTTGGCCTGATAGTTCCTGGATCCTGAGCATGTTGACTAGATCGGCCTGTACTAACACCTGATAGGAGTTATCACTCTTAAAGCGTAATTGAGAGACGAAGTTAATCAGCTTTTGAGTGAGACGCGAGTAAAAACTAAAGTTTTCGGGGGTATTTAATTCGATAATTTTTTGGCGGGCGATACTGAGCTGTTGACGCGCCAAGCTGGCTTTACTGAGTTGTTCCTGCAGTGTATTAAAAAGTTCGGTGTCACTCTTGACGGTATTGATTGTTTTATCGAGAGCTGAATTGAATACTAACTCTTGAAACACCTTATCGGTCGTCTGCCATTGCTGTTGTAGCTCTTGTTTAAATAAGCGACCGTCGCTACTTAGGTAGCCTGCCGAGAGTCCGCGCTCTTTCTGTAGCTCATAGATGACATTTTCTATGCCTAAAGTCACTTTTGTGGTGAGCACATTTGCTGAAGCATGTTGGTACTGCTTAATGAGCGTCGATGCACTCAGTACTGCAAGCAATACCAATATAAACATAGGTAAAGATGCAGATAGAAATAATTTCTGTTTCAAGCTCAATCGGCTTAATACGGGTTGCATTCGTCGATGACCCTCCGCAGGAGATAATTTTGGCTGAGTAATGCAATGGAGCGATACGAAGTAAAAAATAGCGTTAAATAATAACCATAGAAATGAATATGCGCCTTAGCATGTCCATTAAAGTTCAGTCTAGGTCACGAATTTAGCAAAATACCTCAAACATCTGCTAAATCAAAGGTTTTGCTAACCCGTTTTTTATATTTAATGAATATAACTAAGTGATAGTAAAGCTTAAATAGGATATAAAACAGCCGCATAGGCAGCGGCTGTTGATTCCGATCTTAATTACTGAGTATTACGGTAAGCAACAATGTCTTCGATGGTCAGTACCGGCATATCATGCTGCTGAGCAAATTCGACAATTTCAGGCAAGCGGGCCATGGTGCCGTCGGGTAGAGTGACTTCACAAAGCACGCCAAAAGGCTGTAATCCGGCGAGTTTCATCAGATCAACCGTGCCTTCTGTATGGCCACGACGCTCTAATACGCCACCTGGACGAGCACGCAGCGGGTACACATGGCCTGGGCGGGCTAAATCATCGGGCTTAGCATCATCGGCGATAGCTGCCTTGATGGTCGTCACGCGATCGGCTGCCGAAACACCAGTGGTGACACCTTGTTTGGCTTCGATGCTAACGGTAAAGGCGGTGCCATATTGGCTATTGTTGTCACTCACCATAGGTGGAAGTTGTAACTGCTTGATACGTTCATCGGTTAGACATAGACAAACAATACCACTGCATTCGCGAATGAGTAGTGCCATCTGTTGGTTGGTAAGCGTTTCGGCTGAATAGATCAGATCGCCTTCATTTTCACGATCTTCATCATCGACCACTAACACACCTTTGCCTTGGCGAAGTGCGCTAAGCGCTGCATTAACACGTTCGATTGGATTGCCATAAGGGGCAAGTAAAGACTGATTCATGGATAACATCCTTAAAATACAACATTGGGTTGACCAGAATCAGGGCGTACAGAAAATGACACATCGTCAGAGTCGAACGGATCGACACAAGCTGATGTGCATAATAAGAGCTGAGCAAAATGCACCACTAAGCCTAGAGAAGCGTTATGGATTATTTGCTTAAACCTTATATTCTCTTTCATCCGGACTCAGTGTACTCACTTGGTTAGTCAGTACTCATTACCGTCGGCTCTGGAGTAGGTACAACCTTACGTATGACGAGCGTCTTTGATAAGGTCTGTTTACCAGATCTGCTGACCCTAGTTAATATTCGCAGCTATTGATATTTAATAGCGTAAACTAGGCGCTCGCGGGCTTTTATACTGTGATTAATATACGCAGCATAATTTACCGCCGGTGGGGAGTTGCACCCCGCCCTGAGAATTATTCTTGGCTGATTATTAATGAATTGATTAACAAACTAGCCAAGTGGCGTTATGTTGCCCCTATTTAAATAAAATGACAAGCTGGGCAGTTAAAATGGCGCGATAGTGCAAAAAACTGTCGATACCGCGATTCATGATCGCCCCAGTCAATTTACGGAATATTTTGACTGAAAATTATAAAGGGATGTTAGATGAAATTGTTTGCTCCGCTCATACTCAGCGCTGTATTGCTATTTGGATGTAATAATATGACCACCACCCAAGCTGTAAAACCACCGCAAGCCGATAAAGTTCCACATAGCATGACACTCCATGGGGTGACCCGTGTCGACGATTATTACTGGATGCGGGATGACGAGCGCAAAGAAGACAAGGTGATTGCGCATTTAAACGCTGAAAATGCCTATGCCAAACAAGAGTTCAAGGCTTTTGGCGACCTAAAGCAAGGTTTGTTTGATGAGCTGGTGGGCCGTTTAGATAAGGACGAGTCGAGTGTGCCTTATTTCTGGCATCGGCATTGGTATTACCGTTATTACAAACAGGGCTTTGAATACCCAGTTATTGCCCGTAAAACCGCGTTAGAGAGTGACCAAGAACAAGTACTGCTAGATGTGAACGAACGCGCGGAAGGCAAAGACTTCTATGGTTTGGGCGGCGTGTCGGTAAGCCCAGATGAAACCAAGCTAGTGTTCGGTGAAGATCTTCTTAGCCGACGTATTTATACCTTGTACTTTAAAGATCTCACAAGCGGCGAGCTAATGGGTGACAAGCTTGAAGGGACGGATGGTGGCGTTGTATGGTCTAACGATAATCAGCATCTGTTCTATATCGCCAAAGATCCGCAAACCCTGCTCGGTTATCAAGTATTCCGTCATAAGTTAGGCACGGCGCAATCTGAAGACGTACTAGTGTATGAAGAGCAAGACGACGCCTTCTATATCAGTTTAGGTAAATCGCTGGATGAGTCGGTTATTGTCTTGCATGCCGAAAGCACAGTGACTAGCGAAGTTAGCATGCTGGATGCGAATCAATCTTTGGCTAAGTTTGAGCCTGTCTTAGCAAGGGAAGAGGGGCATGAGTATTCGGTGTCTAAGTTGGGCGACAGCTATTACATATTAACCAACTGGCAGGCGACTAACTTCCGCCTGATGAAGGTAGCAATTAGTCAGGCGGCAGATAAGAGCGCTTGGCAAGATGTGATAGCCCATGACCAAAATTCACGCATAGAAGATGTATTGCTGCTGAGTGACTATATGGTGGTGCAAACTCGTGAGCGAGGCATTAGTCGTATTCGAGTGTATCCGTTTAATGAGCAGGTTGAGTTTGAGCTGGCCTTTAACGATCCCGCCTATGTAGTGGGTTTCGATATTAACCCAAGCCAGCAAAGCGATAAGCTAAGGATTTATTACTCAAGCCCAACTACGCCTGAGTCTGTGTATGAATATGCACTGGCTAAGCCGAATCAGCGTGAGTTACTTAAACAAGAGCAAGTGCTTGGTGATTTTAATGCCGATGATTATCAGGCGGAACGTTTGTTTATTGAGGCTCGTGATGGTAAAGAGGTGCCAGTGACCTTGGTCTATCGCAAAGATAAGTTCAATAAGGATGGCACGAATCCGCTTTATCAATATGGCTACGGCTCCTATGGCTATACCGTCGAGCCAGACTTTAGCTCATCGGCATTGAGCTTACTGGATCGCGGTGTGGTGTACGCCATTGCCCATGTGCGAGGTTCTGAGATGCTCGGTCGTGGCTGGTATGACGACGGACGAATGCTCAATAAGCAGAACAGCTTTAACGATTTCGTCGATGTAACTAAAGCATTGACTGAGCAAGGTTACGGCGCAAAAGATAAGGTGGTTGCCGCTGGTGGCAGTGCCGGTGGCTTGTTAATGGGCGGCGTAATCAATCAGGCGCCAGAGCGTTACTTTGCCGTGGCAGCTCATGTGCCGTTTGTCGATGTGGTCACCACCATGCTCGATGAGTCGATCCCACTTACCACTAACGAGTATGACGAGTGGGGTAACCCCAACGAGAAGGTCTATTTCGACTATATGCTCAGCTACGCACCTTATGACAACGTCAGTGCCCAAGCTTATCCGCATCTGCTAGTGACCACCGGCTTACATGACTCACAAGTACAGTACTTTGAGCCAGCTAAGTGGGTGGCTAAGCTGCGTGATGTGAAGACTGACAGCAATATGCTGTTGTTTGATACCGATATGGAAGCGGGGCACGGTGGCAAGAGTGGCCGCTATCGCCAATATGAGGATACCGCTAAAGAGTATGCCTTCTTCTTAGGTTTGCTAGGGTTAGATACTGCTAAGAATACTAGTCGCTAATGCATAACTCCGTAGAGACAGTTATCGAGCCGGCAAAGGTGCAAGACCCAGCAAGCGACATCAAAGTGAGTAAAGCTAAAGTTATTGAAACCAAGGCAAGCGAAACTATGTGGTATCTGTATATGGTGCGCTGTGCAAACGGCCACCTCTATACTGGGATAACAACAGATGTGGCTCGCCGTTTTAGCGAGCATCAAAGTGGTAGTGCAAAATCGGCCAAGTTTCTTCGAGGCAAAGGGCCATTAACTTTGGCATATTCTGAAACTGTGGGTAATCACTCCGATGCTCTGAAGCGGGAGATAGCGTTAAAGAAGTACTCGAGAGCCAACAAGCTGGCCTTGATCGCAGCGCGAGATTAAGCACTTGCAGTGTTAGGTTAAGTATTGATGGCGTAACCACTTACAGAGGTTACGCCATGTACTGACTTGAGTTAACAGTGTTTACCCGCCATAAAGGCTAGTGAAAAACCGATCTTGGCGGGGTATGTAGTTGTCTTCATAATCCAGTGAGAAAGCAACTTGGGTTGCTTTACCTTTGATTTCATCCCGAGGGACAAAGCCATATACCCGTGAGTCAGCGCTGTTACGGCGGTTATCGCCCATCACCATATAATGCCCTTCGGGCACAATTACCGTTTCGAAGCTACTTAACTGATCACTGGCCTGCTTTTCAATACGGATGCTATGGGATAAGCCATTGAGATCTTCCTTAGCAATTAATTCTTGAGCACTGCTAGATACCACCGAGTAAGCCAACGCCTTGCCATTAATAAATAGCACTTCATTGCTTAAGCTAATGGTATCGCCAGGTAAGCCAATAACCCGCTTGATTAAACGTTTATCAGCGGCTTTTGATTCAAACACCACTATTTCACCGCGTTCAGGCTCGCCAGTTGTGGCTAATGATATTTGAGTAAAGGGCACATGTAAGTCGTAGGCCAGTTTATCGACCACAATGCGGTCGCCCTCTTTAATCGTAGGCTGCATAGAGCCTGTCGGTACTGTGTACCAGTCGGCGATAGCACTTCTGCAAACAGACATTAAAACAATGAATAGCACAAGCTGACGATTTTCTTTCCAAAGCTGTTTCACTTTATTCATAAAGCACCTTATACCAATCAGTATAAGAAGTTGATCTACTCAGAGTGCTTTTTGGCAAACTAATTCAAGGCGAATGGACGACATAATGGTTGTTCCCTTATGAGTTCATTCAACGCAGAATTAGGCAGCCAAAAACACTCCTTACAGGCGAGTCTTAGCGGTTCTGATGCTGCGACTCTTAATAAACAAAGAGGGAGCTTAAACCTAGTTTAACTATGCTCTTCACTCGCTGCCTTGCCTCAGGACCGCTAAACTCTCGCTGAGCGATCAAATCTTTATACTGATTGGTATTCTTTAATTAGTTGGGCAGGGCACTGCTGGCGTTAGTGTACTTGGTCAGTATCATTGTCCAAATGCACTAGTCGACAGCAAGCCTTGCGCCGGGAAGCCGTTTAGCGTGATAGTCGCAATGGTTAGTGCATGCTGACTGAGCCGTTGATGTTATCTACGCTTAAATCACCAGAGCCAGATTCGATAATGCTTAGCCCTAGGGTATTGTCGACATCGATGTCGCCCGAGCCATCGTCAATCACCACATGACCATTGACGTTTTCTACGCTTAAATCGCCCGAGCCATCATCGATATGGGTATCACCGCCAATACCAGATAGGGTAATAGAACCTGAACCATCTTCTAGGGTGAGTTTGCCTGTAGTGTTGCTGATATCGATTGAGCCCGAGCCGTCTTGGATGTTGAGGTCGTTACCGCCCTTGATCCAAACATCACCAGAACCATCATCAAGTGTAATGTTTGCCGAAAGGCCATTGATCTCGATATCACCCGAGCCATCGTCGATATCTAGCATCATGCTGCTAGGTACCTGAATGGTAAGATCGATATAGGGTGAGCGCTGAAAGTTAATGCTGCTATCGAACTCTGCAACTAGTGTCGCTTTTGAGCCGCTCTGCTTAAGGCTGAGATTACTTTCTATATCACCATAGGTATAAATATCCGCAGTGACCATGATCTGCGCAAGCCCATCGACACCTTGAATCTTGAGGTCTCCTGCGCCTGTTTCAGCCACTAAGGTATCGATATCGTTAGCATCAATTTGAAGTTGTTTCTTTTGGTGGTTAAGGGGCCCCGCGTTGGCACCATTTACATTGATGATGCAGCCCGATAGTGACACGGTAATAAGTGCGGCAAGCAGAGTCGCTGTAGATTTCATGAGTAAACTTCCTTTTATTATTCTGATTGGCAGCATTTACAAGCTGCTGTCTTTTTTAATACCTATCAATAAGCAGAAAGTGTGCCAATAAGTTATCTATTTGTTTTAACTGTGTTATCTTTGGTTTGCGGTTGGTGGTAGTGGCTAATTCACTCAATAACTGCCATTAAAGTTTAATTATTAGTGAAATTACTCAAAGACTTGGCTAAAAATAATAAAGAACCTAGAAGCAGCTAGTACTCAGGCCTAGACTTTAAAATCATGTAGGGAAACAGAGATGGATTATTTATCGGTTAACCAGCAAGGATGGGATAGACGGGTACAGACCCACGTCACATCGGAATTTTATGATGTTGCAGGCTTTCTAAAAGGTAAGAGTTCGCTACAAGAAATCGAGCTGGCAGCTCTTAATGTCATGGGTAAAAGCTTGCTACATCTGCAATGCCACTTTGGGCTCGATACGCTATCTTGGGCGCGCATGGGGGCCGATGTGACCGGCGTCGATCTCTCTCCCGCGGCGATCACTCAGGCAAAGTCACTCTCTGAACAGGCAGATTTAAAAGCAGACTTTATCTGCAGCGATATCTATAGCGTGTCGGAGACGGTCGCGGCCAAATTTGATCTGGTTTTCACTTCTTATGGAGCCATTGTTTGGCTGCCGGATCTCGATAAATGGGCACAGATCATAGCGAGTAAGCTGGTGGCTGGTGGCCAGTTTTATATGGTGGAGTTTCACCCTGCTCAAGCGGTGTTTGAGGGATACAGTTATTTTCACCAAGATGTGCCAGATGTTGAAGATGAGGTGACTTATACCGAGAATGCCAATGATGACAGCAACACCTTTATGAGTTGGTCACACTCATTGTCAGATGTGATTAATGCGCTGATAAAAGCCGGGTTATCGATCGATAGTTTCGATGAGTTTGCTTTTAGTCCCTACAACTGTTTTGAGGGTTTATCTGAAGAGACAGTAGAGGTTGATTTACCTCAGGGTGAAGAGTTGCGCCAACGCTATTTTGTAGAGCAACAAGGCCAACGTTTACCGCTGACCTATACAATATCGGCGACGAAGAAAGCCTAAAAGGAACAGCGCCAATTGGCGCTGTGTTTATGATTGAGTCGTAGGACCGTTGAATTAGTAGCCTCTTAATACTGGGTACTTTAAGTATTGGTTATCGTAGTAGGGGCTACGCTGATAGAACCAGCGTAAACGTGCTTTGGGATCCGCCGCAAACTCTGGGTCTTTAAGCGCCTTATTGAACTCAGTCTGCAGAGCCGGATCATCTTCTAGCATCTGAGCGGCTAAAGGCTCCACTGCATAGTTTTCAATGTACTCGGTGCGAGTAAAGATAGGGTTGAAAAAACCCCATTGGAACAGCGAATCGGGTGATTGCGGTTCCAATAACAATATGGCCAAGTCACCTAAAGGTTGTTTGGTGTCGATGCGTACTGTACCTGTGGGGAGTTGTAGGTCGATGGCTTGGCTACTTACCTCTGCCTTTACCCGCTGACGCCCTTCATAATCGCGATTGGCAAAGCTTGGTTCTGAAAATTGATATTGTTGTAACTTAAGCTCTGTAGGTTTATCTAGCCTAGTCATACGGATACCATGCACACGTAAGCGTTCAATAACCTCTTGCCATTGTGGGGGAATGTAATATGCATCTGGGCGACTTACTTTTATATCGGCTTTGGTGCCACCAATTACTGGCAAGTTCGGGTACAGCTGTGGCAGGCCATTCCAGCGCACAATATCGTTACCACTAATAGCGCTTTGCTCTAGCGTGTAACCTATGCCTTTAAAATCCCAGCCTTGAGCTTGCTGCTCCTGTTGCCATGACAGAGTCACCCTAGGTGAGTAACGATACTTATCTTGCTGAATAGCAGATTGTAATTTAGTGCTATCGTTAGCGATGGCCTTAAGACTGGATTCGAGCATCACATAGGTGCCGAGTACTCGCTGTTTAAAGGGCTTCAAGCTGTGGTTTTCAATCAAGATAGTCGGTAGGTGGCGAGCGTCGCCATAGCCATTAGAGAAGCGTGGGCTAGCATTCCAAAGTGACATGCCCTTAGTGATGTCGGTGTTATCTATTGCGAACACTAAAGGGCCGGGTATGTGTCCCTGTTCAGACAATGCTGACTCGATACTTGGGCGATAGCTGTTTTCTAACCAGTTGTAGATCGAGGGGCTTTGGCCTTGCGCTAAGTTATAGCCAAAAGTCACATCGTATTGATAGTCGATGCCGTCGGTGACATGGACATCGATATAAAGATCCGGTTGCCAGATGTTGATTGCTCGCAGCATATGCTGCATCTCTGGCGTGTCAGCCTTGGCATAATCACGGTTTAGATTGAGGTTTTGCGCTGTGGTGCGCCAGCCCATATTGACCGGGCCACGTTGGTTAACGCGGTTATATTCAGTTGAACGCTCATGACCATCGACACTAAAAATGGGCACGAATAGTAAGTTGGCGTTATCGAGCAACCCGGCTTTGCCGTTAAATACCATGTCACGTAGTAGCATCATACCGGCATCTTTGCCGTCAATTTCACCAGAGTGGATCCCCGCTTGTACGAGTAGGGTCGGTTTACCATTACGTGCTAGTGCGCTTGCGTCTTCCGCTCCCTCTTTTGAGGCGACAATCATCCAAATGTCGCGACCTTGTGGACTCTTGCCTATGCTGACCTTCTTTAGCATTTCGCTCTGGGCGATTAGCTTATCTAACCAGGCAAAGGTCTCATCATAGCTTGGACTGGTTTTAAGGCCGTTTTGCTCAAAAGGCGTCGCCCATTGGGCATCAGGAGCTTGGAGTAGCGATTCGCTACTTCCCTGCCACGGGATAATTGGTGGAAGGATCTGATCGTTAATATAAGTATTGGAGAGTTGTGGGGTTGCAGTATCAGTTTGCTCGGTCGCGAGGCCGTTGCTGCTAGCCGCCAATAAGGCGATGGCCGATAGGGAAGTTAAGCGCATGGTTAGGTACCCATTTTTTGAACTATTTGAATTGTTTTTAGGCGGTTATCTTTCCTTAAACTGGCGATAAGTGCAACAGGGGAACTGTGTCTAAATATGAGTTTAGGCGTCTTTTTATCTATATATTTTCAGCATTGACAACCGGAGTTGCCAATGCATCAAGTTTTGCTTGAGATGCGCCCGCCTAGTTTATAGCGACTTCTGTTTCATCTTCAAAAATGGCTTCAATTGGCATCTCAAATAAGCGAGCAACTTTAAAGGCTAGGGGTAAACTTGGATCGTATTTACCCTTTTCTATGGCGTTAATGGTTTGCCGTGAGACTTCGAGCTTCTCAGCTAAGTCGGCCTGGGTCCAGTCGCGCTCTGCTCTGAGCACTTTTAGACGGTTTTTCATCGGTAACTGATCCTTCCTTTAATGATGCCAACGATATAGGTCAAAGTGATTAATACTATGAGGTATGCGGCTTTGAGAGGGGGCACAATAGCGCTATTTTCGAGTATTGAATAGCTGGAAAAACTAATAATGGCGACGCCAACAGACAAAGCAAGAGCATCTAGCTGAACCTTGCGCTCCATTTCATCGAGTTGCACCAGAAAGTGTCGATAGGCCACTAACATGGCAATACCGATAATCGTGTGTATGCAGAATACCAAGGTGATTAATAAGCCGTTGCCAAGCAGCTCATTCTCGCTTAGGTAGGTGCTTATCATTAGTGTGAGAGCCCATAAAAGTGCACATAAGTTAACTCGGTTGGCATTTTTTAGATCGCGCTTCGGTAAACCTTTGGCGCATATGGCTTCGATGATCTTCATGGTTGCGGTTCCTTGTGTATTTTGCTGACTCTGGTTTTATAAATGTAAAGCACGCTTGACTTATAACTTAGAGGTCGATACTCGCCAAGTCAAGCTTGCTTTACTTTAAGTTTGAGAGGCTTTACATGGAAGGCGGAGTGTTCTTTGAGGCTGACTCAGTATTTGAGCTCAGCATCTGAGCCCTGTATTCGAATCTAATTTGGCTTAGGTTTATTCATAAAAAATCCCAGCATATAGCTGGGATTTTAATTGGGCCACAGTATTCACCGATGGCTTTAAAGAGCGCTAGAACAAAGCGAATTAAGCGTTAGGGCCTGCGTTCTTGATTGAATCAGGTACCTGATACTTTTCGAAGTTAGCCTTAAAGCTATCTGCAAGGTGCTGAGCAAATTCGGCATACTGGACCTTGTCTTCCCAAGTGTTGATTGGGTTAAGCAGCTTGCTGTCTACACCTGGAATGGCAACCGGTACATGTAGGTTTAGCTTTTCTAGGTACTCTGTCTCGACATCTTTAAGCTCACCAGACACGATGGCATCGACAATGGCGCGAGTTGTTGGGATATCGAAACGCTTACCAATGCCGTGAGGCCCGCCTGTCCAGCCAGTGTTAACTAGGTAAACTTGACTGCCAAAAGACTCGATACGCTTCATCAGTAGCTCAGCGTAAACTCCTGCAGGACGAGGGAAGAACGGCGCACCGAAGCAGGTCGAGAATGTCGACTGTATCGCGGCAGTAGACCCCATCTCCGTCGAGCCAACTTTTGCGGTATAACCAGACAAGAAGTGGTAAGCCGCTTGCTCTTTAGTTAACTTAGATACTGGTGGTAACACGCCAGAAACGTCACAAGTTAAGAACACAACTGCGTGAGGCTCAGCGCCACAGTTATCTAGTTTACGCTGGGCAATATGCTCGAGTGGATAAGCGGCGCGGGTGTTTTCGGTTAAGCTTGAATTTGTGTAGTCGGGTACGCGATTTTCATCGGTTACTACGTTTTCAAGCACGGTACCAAAGCGAATAGCATCCCAAATGACAGGCTCGTTCTTCTGGCTTAGGTCGATACACTTTGCATAGCAGCCACCTTCGATGTTGAATACGCCGCCTGGTGCCCAGCCGTGTTCATCGTCACCAATTAAGAAGCGTTTAGGGTCGGCTGAAAGTGTAGTTTTACCTGTACCCGATAGACCGAAGAACAGAGTGGTATCGCCATCGGCACCGACGTTTGCCGAGCAGTGCATTGGTAGCACACCTTTAGCGGGTAGTAAGAAGTTTTGTACCGAGAACATCGACTTCTTCATTTCACCAGCGTACTTAAGGCCAGCAAGTAGCACCTTACGCTCTGCGAAGTTGATGATAACTGTCGCATCAGAATGAGTACCGTCTCGCTCAGGAACACACTCAAAACCAGGTGCGTTGATGATCTGCCATACAGGCTTATCGGCGGCATTAAATTCTTCTGGCACTATGAATAGGTTACGAGCAAATAGTTGGTGCCAAGCATACTGAGTAGTGACTTTTACTGGCTGGTAATGCTCTTTGCTGGCACCGACTTCGAGATTTGATACGAAAGTGTCTTTGTCAGCTAGAAAAGCTTCGACTCGGTTCCAAAGTGCAGTAAAGGCATCGGCTTTGAAAGGCTTGTTTACTGGACCCCATTCGATATCTGCTTCAGAGCTTGGCTCTTTAACGATGAAACGGTCGTTAGGCGAACGGCCTGAGCGTTCACCAGTCTTTGCAACTAAAGCGCCATTCGCGGTCAATTGGCCTTCTCCACGCGCTAACGCAAGCTCGACTAACTGGCCTGTTGAAAGGTTTAGATACTCGCGGTTTGATCCATCCGCCATAGGTAAGGTCTCCATCTGTGAGGTCATT
This sequence comes from Shewanella pealeana ATCC 700345, assembly GCF_000018285.1. Lineage (NCBI taxonomy): Bacteria > Pseudomonadati > Pseudomonadota > Gammaproteobacteria > Alteromonadales > Shewanellaceae > Shewanella > Shewanella pealeana. Next base: position 157,010 of record NC_009901.1, read on the forward strand.
ATTCGGTGCTGATCTATTGCGCCAGCTTATATTTACGGCGATTGTAACGTATGCGGATATGAATATGTGTACTAGATCAAAAAAATTACGAAAAGTGACGTGGAAACACTTTTCTTGACATTTTAATCTGTTATCAGGGGCGTTTTAATCATAAAAAAAGCGCTCAAAGAGCGCCTTTAATCGGTTTTGCCAATAAAGTTTGGCTAACTCAATATTACTTATTGAGTCACATCGCTAGTCGGAGCGTTGGCGAAGATGGCTTCAACATCGATAGCGTCGAAGATGTATTTGCTGTTGCAATACTCACAGCCCATCTCCACCTTGCCTTGCTCGGCTAGAATCGAATCGACTTCTTCTTTCGATACAGTGCGGATAGCTTGTGCGCTGCGCTCTTTAGAGCAAGTACACTTAAAACTAATCGACACTGGATCAAATAAGCGCACTTCCTCTTCGTGGTATAAGCGGTGCAGTACTTCTTCCGCTGGTAGTGTGAATAGCTCTTCCTGCTTAACGGTTGCAGTTAATACAGATAGGTGTTCGAACTCTTGGTTGTGGTTACCATCGGTAGGTAGCACTTGCAAGAACATGCCTGCGGCTTGCTTAGTATCGGCAAACAGCTTGATCTTGGTTGGTAGCTGTTCAGATTGGGCGAAATAATCTTCTAGACATTCCGCTAGGGTGTCTTTATCTAGTGCTACCACGCCTTGATAACGTTCGCCGTCATCTGGAGTTAGGGTGATCACCATATAGCCTTTACCAAACATCTGCGTAAGGCTGGCATCGTCGCTAATTTCGCCGTCCCAGCGTGATACGCCTCGAAGCTGTTGCAGATTATTACCGTTGATTACCGCTAATGATACCGGACCATCGCCTTGCAGCTGAATGCTGATATCACCGCTAAACTTCAAAGTTGCCGTTAATAAAGCAGTAGAAGCCATTAGCTCACCCAATACGTGTTGGATCGCCAATGGGTATTCATGTGCTGATAATACTTCTTGGTAACTATTTTCTAACTGTACTAATTCGCCACGTACACTCGCGTTTTCGAATAAATAGCGATATAGATTGTCTTTAGTCATCTGTTCGTTCATTTCGGGTTTCCAATTTCTAGCTTTCTTTAAAGCGCATTATTTGTCGACGTTGTTTCTTATCCGGCTTATGATCGGGAGCGGGATTATTAAGAATATTCAGACGTCGTTGCTCGGCATAGGTCTCACGTTTGGCTATACTTTGCGGTGTCTCTTCATAAAGGGTTTGTGCTATCGACCCTTTTTGTCGGTATTCTGACAGCTCTTTGATGACGAGCTCTTTTTCGTCATAGCCCTGTCTTAATCTAATGGTGGCACCAACCTCGGCATATTTGCTCGATTTTGTACGCTGGCCGTTATAGTGTACTTTACCACCATTAATCATCTCTTTTGCGATGGCTCGCGTCTTATAAAAGCGCGCAGCCCAGAGCCATTTATCAAGCCTGACTTGAATGGCTTGTTGCTCGTTATTATGCATGAGCGACTCCAGTGATTAGATTAATTTAAATTAAATTGCTGGGCGAAGTTCACATGCTCAGCAGTAATATACAAATCTTTACTTTCTCGCTGATAAAATAGTGGCAGGCCTCACACCCTTTTTAGGCGCATAAAGTTAGCATATTTGGTCAATTACCGCCAACATTGCTGCTGTTATGGGCTTGTTGCCAAAAGCAGTGTGGGTTAGCATGAGTCAGGATTTGCTAAATTATAATAATCAGAACAGAGACCTGCATAGAGGGTCCACTTAAATATGGATTTATTAGATAAGTTTTTAACTAAAGCGGCTGGAGTGCCCCAAAAGCCAGTCAGTACGGCGATATTTAGTATCGGGCTATTAATAGTTCTTTACTTGTTAGCGCAAATTACATGGAAATTAGTACCTGATGACTCGACTCAAGCACGTTGGGTGCCTACACCTGTCTCCAGTAATGCGGCGGGTCAAGTCAATATTCTTAATCTGCAACAACTCTCTCTCTTCGGTAAACCTGATGCGGCGGGTAATAAACCTAAAGCTGCCGCTATCGAGGAAATCATTACCGATGCCCCGAAAACCTCGCTATCTATTCAACTAACGGGTGTTGTGGCATCAACCACCGAGCAGAAAGGTTTAGCGGTTATCGCCTCTAGTGGTAGCCAGGATACCTATGGTTTAGGTGACAAGATAAAAGGCACATCGGCTTCGCTGAAAGAGGTCTATGCCGACAGAATTATCATCACTAATAGCGGCCGTTACGAAACCTTGATGCTAGATGGTCTAGAATACAATACTAATGGTACTGCTAATCAGCAGTTACAAAAGGCTAAGAGTGTTTCTAAGGGTAAGACTATCGACAATCGTAACAATCGCGCTGTAGCGGCTGAGTTAAGCCAGTCTCGCGATGAGATTTTAGCCGATCCGAGTAAGATTACCGATTATTTGTCTATTTCACCGGTTAAGAGTGGTGGCGAGCTTGCTGGTTATCGTCTTAACCCTGGTAAAGACCGTGAACTATTTAAGCAGGCTGGTTTCAGAGCCAATGATTTAGCCAAATCAATTAATGGTTATGACCTGACGGATATGGGGCAGGCGTTAGAAGTGATGGCGCAGTTGCCCGAGATGACCGAAGTTGCCTTGATGGTAGAGCGAGATGGTCAGCTAATCGAGATAATGTTTAGTCTGCCGCAATAGAATAAGCAGCAGAAAATAACAATAAAATTTGCAGTAATACACATTGAGTTTGCCGCAACGAAAGGGTTTAGGGGAAGTATAACAATGAATAATAAGCGGATTAGACGCAGATTAATTGCCGGTATGGTGATGGGGGCTTCCTTACTGGCCCCACAACTTGCATGGTCTGAACAATATGCGGCTAACTTTAAAGGCACAGATATCCAAGAGTTTATCAATATTGTTGGTAAAAACTTGAATCGAACTATTATTGTCGACCCAACCGTACGCGGAAAAATCAATGTTCGTAGTTACGATCTACTAAACGACGAACAGTATTACCAGTTCTTCCTCAACGTATTACAAGTCTATGGTTATGCTGTTGTCGAGATGGACAACAACATCATAAAGGTAATCAAAGATAAAGATGCTAAAACGGCATCAATCCGTGTCGCCGATGATGATGCACCAGGCTTGGGTGACGAGATGGTTACCCGTATCGTCGCACTGTATAACACAGAAGCAAAGCAGCTAGCCCCTCTATTACGTCAGCTAAACGATAACGCCGGCGGCGGTAACGTAGTTAACTACGATCCGTCCAATGTTTTGATGATCTCTGGTCGTGCGGCCGTGGTTAATAAACTGGTAGAGATCGTGCGCCGCGTAGATAAGCAAGGTGATACAGCCGTTGAAGTGGTTAAGCTTGAATATGCCTCAGCCGGTGAAATCGTTCGTATTATAGATACCTTGTACCGTTCAACGGCTAATCAAGCACAGATGCCTGGCCAAGCACCAAAAGTTGTTGCCGATGAGCGTACCAACGCTGTGGTGGTAAGTGGTGATGAGAAGAGTCGTGAGCGAGTGGTTAAGCTGATTAAAAACCTAGATGCAGAGCAAGCAAGTACGGGTAACACTAAGGTCCGCTACCTGCGTTATGCAAAAGCCGAAGATTTAGTCGAGGTGTTAACGGGTTTTGCTGAACAACTTGTCGATGATAAAGGCACCTCACAAGGTGGCGGCAGCAAGCGTCGAAATGAAATTAATATCATGGCCCACAATGACACCAATGCCTTGGTGATTAGTGCGGAACCAGATCAGATGCGCACCATCGAGAGCGTGATTAATCAGCTGGATATTCGCCGAGCACAAGTACTGGTTGAAGCGATCATTGTAGAAGTTGGCGAAGGTGATGATGTTGGTTTTGGTGTTCAGTGGGCAACCGAAGCTGGCGGTGGTACTCAGTTTAATAACCTAGGCCCAACCATTGGTGAAATTGGTGCAGGTGTTTGGCAGGCTCAAGGTGAAGAGGGCTCAACAGTCTGTAACGACGGTACTTGTACCGAGAATCCTGACACTCGTGGTGATATTACCTTGCTTGCTCAAGCGCTTGGTAAGGTCAATGGTATGGCGTGGGGCGTGGCAATGGGCGATTTTGCTGCCTTGATTCAAGCCGTGTCGAGTGATACCAAATCAAATGTTCTTGCTACACCATCTATCACTACGCTTGATAACCAAGAAGCCTCATTTATCGTAGGTGATGAAGTCCCTATTTTAACCGGTAGTCAAAATTCTAGTAACGGTAACAGCAATCCATTCCAAACGGTTGAGCGTAAGGAAGTGGGCGTAAAGCTTAAAGTTGTTCCTCAAATTAACGAAGGAAGCTCGGTTAAGCTGACAATCGAGCAGGAAGTTTCAGGTATTAACGGTAAGACTGGCGTCGATGTAACCTTTGCTACTCGTCGTTTAACCACAACGGTAATGGCTGATTCAGGCCAAATCGTGGTACTCGGTGGTTTGATTAAAGAAGAGGTGCAAGAGTCAGTACAAAAAGTCCCGTTCTTGGGTGATATCCCGATCATTGGCCACCTATTTAAGTCCTCTTCTAGCGGTAAGAAAAAAACCAACTTGATGGTATTTATCAAGCCAACGATTATCCGCGACGGTATGACCATGGAAGGCATCGCAGGACGTAAGTATAATTACTTCCGAGCGCTGCAACTCGAGCAGCAGGAACGCGGCGTTAACTTAATGCCAAATACCGATGTGCCGATCCTCGAAGAGTGGAATCAAGCTGATTATCTGCCTCCTGAAGTCAACGACGTGCTGAACCGTTACAAAGAAGGTAAAGGTTTAGACACAAAGATGCGTGAAACCGATCCGGCGCTAAAGTCTATCTCGAATAGCAAAGATGCCGATAAGCAAGGCACTGATACAGATAAAGAAACTTCTGATGAGTGAGAATTCAATTATAGTCGATGAAGAGCTAGTGCAGGTCTCGAATGAGCTTGGACTAGTGTCTGAGGAAGAGGCGGATCAGCTTTTTCATTCGAATAGCAAAGAGCGTTTGCCCTTTGCTTTTGCCCATAGATTTAAGGTGGCGCTTGCCGCCGACGCTGACGGCGAGTTGTCGCTTTACCATACTCAAGGTACACCATTGAGTGCATTGCTTGAGGTACGTCGCTACTGTGGTAAAGAATTGCCCTTGATAACGTTAGAAGACACAGCTTTTGAGGCGCGTCTTACTCAAGCCTATCAAGCTAACTCTTCTGAAGCGCAGCAGATGATGGAAGATATCGGTAATGAAATGGACCTGTTCACTCTTGCCGAAGAGTTGCCACAAACAGAAGATCTACTCGAGGGTGACGATGACGCACCGATTATTAAGTTAATCAATGCGCTATTGTCTGAGGCTATTAAGGAAGAAGCGTCAGATATTCATATCGAAACCTACGAGAAACAGTTAATTGTGCGTTTCCGTGTCGATGGCATTCTCAAAGAAGTTCTCAAGCCTAATCGTAAACTGTCATCTTTGTTGGTGTCACGTATCAAGGTTATGGCACGTCTCGATATTGCTGAAAAACGTGTACCACAAGATGGTCGCATTTCGCTGCGTATCGCGGGACGAGCTGTGGATGTGCGTGTATCGACTATGCCGTCAAGTCATGGCGAGCGTGTGGTGCTACGTCTACTCGATAAAAATGCGGGTAACTTAGACCTAGAGCAGCTAGGTATGACCGAAGCGGTTCGTCATCAATTTGATGACTTAATCCGCAGACCACACGGTATTATTTTGGTGACCGGTCCAACCGGTTCGGGTAAGAGTACCACTCTCTATGCAGGCCTTACCGAAATTAACTCGAAAGATACCAACATTCTTACCGTCGAAGACCCAATAGAATACGAACTCGAAGGTATTGGTCAGACTCAGGTAAACACTAAGGTCGATATGACCTTCGCTCGTGGCCTACGTGCTATTTTGCGTCAAGATCCTGATGTGGTGATGATTGGTGAGATCCGAGATCTTGAGACTGCGCAAATTGCGGTTCAGGCATCGTTAACTGGCCATATGGTTATCTCAACCCTACATACTAATACGGCATCGGGCGCGATTACTCGTTTACAAGATATGGGCGTAGAACCTTTCCTCGTGTCTTCCAGTTTACTTGGTGTCCTCGCTCAACGTCTTATCCGTACCTTGTGCCCAAGCTGTAAAGAGTCGCATACCCCGGATAATCGTGAAAGAGAGCTTCTCGGTATTACCGCTGACGATCCTCGTGTTATTTTCCGCGCGAAGGGTTGTCAGGCTTGTGGTCACAATGGTTATCGTGGCCGTACCGGTATTCATGAGTTACTCATAGTCGATGATCATGTGCGTGAACTTATTCACACCGGTCGCGGTGAATTAGCGATTGAAAAGCATATTCGTCAATCTGTTCCGAGCATTCGTCACGACGGTATGAGTAAAGTGCTTGCGGGGAAAACTACCCTAGAAGAAGTGCTGCGTGTCACTCGAGAGGAGTAAGCCATGCCTGCATTTGAATACAAAGCATTAGACAAAACGGGTAAGCAGAAAAAAGGTGTTGTCGAAGCGGATACCGCAAGGCATGCACGTACTCAGCTAAGAGAGCAGCGCTTAATGCCACTGGAGATAACTCCAGTAGTAGAGAAAGAGAGCAAGACTAAGGCCGCAGGTTTTAGCTTTTTAAAGCGTGGTATTTCAACTGCAGAGCTTGCACTTATTACCCGTCAGATTGCGACTCTAGTGGCTGCTGGACTCCCTGTTGAAGAGGCATTAAAAGCCGTTGGTCAACAATGCGAGAAGGACCGTTTAGCCAGTATGGTGATGGCGGTGCGATCTCGGGTGGTTGAAGGTTATAGCCTTGCCGATTCTATGGCAGAGTTTCCACATATATTCGATGAATTGTATCGAGCTATGGTGGCATCGGGCGAAAAATCCGGTCACTTAGAAGTGGTACTGAATCGTCTCGCCGATTACACCGAGCGTCGCCAGCAGCTAAAGAGTAAAATGACCCAAGCTATGATCTATCCTATCGTACTGACAGTTGTCGCCATAGGTGTGATCGCAATTCTGCTTGCCGCCGTAGTGCCGCAAGTGGTGGGGCAGTTTGAGCATATGGGGCAGGAGTTACCTTGGACTACTGAACTATTGATCGCCTCATCAGACTTTATCCGTGATTATGGCCTAATTGTTCTGGCTGTTATCGTCGGTTTGTTCTTTATCGCCAAACGTTTACTCGTTTCACCTAAAAATCGCATGAAATACGACAGCATGTTGCTGCGCCTACCTGTGATCAGCAAGGTGAGTAAAAGCCTTAATACGGCACGTTTTGCTCGTACATTAAGTATTTTAACGGCCAGCTCTGTACCGCTACTCGATGCAATGCGTATCGCGAGTGATGTACTGATCAACGTTAAAGTGAAAGCCGCAGTCGAAGATGCAACACTAAGGGTGCGTGAGGGCACAAGTTTGGGAACGGCACTAGCCAACACTAAACTTTTCCCACCTATGATGCTCTATATGATTACCTCTGGTGAAAAAAGTGGTCAACTTGAGCAGATGCTTGAGCGCGCCGCCGATAACCAAGACCGAGATTTTGAGTCGAATGTGACGATAGCCTTGGGGGTATTTGAGCCTATGCTAGTTGTTAGTATGGCTGCTGTGGTTCTATTTATTGTTTTAGCGATTCTTCAGCCAATATTAGCGCTGAATAATATGATTAGTGGTTAATACTCACAGTCTGCTACAGAGTCTTGTAGTTAGCGTGGGTGATATAGTTTAAGGAAGTTGTTAATGCAAGCACGTAATAAACAGAAAGGTTTCACCCTATTAGAAGTCATGGTGGTGATTGTTATTTTAGGTATTTTAGCCTCTATGGTCGTACCTAACTTAATGGGCAACAAAGATAAGGCCGACCAGCAAAAAGCGGTTTCAGATATTGTTGCATTAGAGAATGCCTTGGACATGTATAAGCTAGACAACAGTGTTTATCCGACCACTGAGCAGGGCCTCGAGGCATTAGTACAAAAGCCTACAATTTCTCCAGAGCCGCGTAACTACCGTGCCGATGGTTATGTTAAGCGTCTACCGCAAGATCCATGGCGTAACGATTACCTGCTATTGAGTCCAGGTGAAAACGGTAAATTAGATATCTTCAGCTCAGGCCCAGACGGTCAGGCAGGTACTGAAGATGATATCGGAAACTGGAACCTACAGAATTTCCAATAATATGAGCTTGCTGCGATTGAACTTAGCACGCCAAACGGGCTTCACCTTAATGGAGGTGTTGCTCGTTGTTTTGCTTATGGGCTTGGCCGCAACTGCTGTCACCCTTGGCATGGGCGGGGCGAGTAAAGAAAAGGCGCTAGAACGCACCGCGCAGCAGTTCATGATGTCTACCGAAATGGTGCTAGATGAAACGGTTCTAAGCGGCCATTTCGTGGGCATAGTGATCGAAGACAATAGCTATAAATACGTTTATTACGATGAGGGTAAGTGGAAGCCTTTAGAGCAAGATAGATTGCTCGCTGAGCGTCAGATGGAACCTGGTGTTGAGATGGTGCTGGTGCTCGATGGTTTACCTTTAGTTCAAGATGACGAAGAACAAGATTCTTGGTTTGATGAGCCCCTTATTGAAAAATCCGCCGACGAAAAGAAGAAGTTTCCTGAGCCGCAGATCATGTTATTCCCGAGTGGTGAGATGAGTGCGTTTGAGCTGTCTTTCGTTAGCGAAGATGAAACGAAGCAAGATATCGAAGTTGTGGTATTCGGTGATGCCTTGGGTCGCTTACGTATGGGTTTCGAAGATGAAGAAGTCTTATGAGCAGGCGAACTGATCAAACAGGTATGACGCTGCTAGAAGTGATTGTTGCCTTGGCGGTATTTTCTATCGCCGCAGTTTCTATCACTAAGAGCTTAGGCGAGCAGATGGCCAACATGCCCATTTTAGAAGAGCGCACCATGGCACAATGGGTCGCTCATAACAAGATGGTTGATGCGCGTTTAGAGCCTAAGTTTCCAGATATTGGTCGTAAAGATGGCCAAACGGAGCTCGCCAATAAAGATTGGTATTGGCGTAAAGAGGTCATTAAAACGACCGATGATAATTTTAGAATGATCCGTATAAGTGTTAGTGATGATGAACGCTTTGCTCGGGTCATTGCTGAGGTGAGCAGCTATGTGCTTAAGGCTGACTAAATCTCAGCGTGGCTTCACGCTACTAGAGATGCTGATCGCCATCGCCATTTTTGCCATGCTAGGTTTAGCGGCGAATACCGTGTTGAGCACAGTGATGAAAAACGACACCGCGACCCGAGATTTTGCCGCTAAGCTAAAGGCGATGCAGCAAGGTTTTGGAGTGATTGAGCGTGACTTAAACCAGATGGTCGCACGCACGCCTAGGTTATTAGAGGGCGGTAGAGCCACGACGGTTTTTCAGACGGGTAGCAATATGCTCGATTCGGAGTCTGAATCCTTAGTCTTTTTTCGCTTAGGTTGGCTAAATCCAGACGGACTCTTGCCAAGAGGCAGTTTGCAGTCGGTTGCCTATGTGGTGATGGAAGGGCAGTTGCAGCGTTGGTATTACCCTTATCCTGAACCGGAAATTGGTGCAGAGCCAATTAAAACTGTGATTATGGAGAAGGTGCTTTCAGTGGAATACGCCTTTTTTACCGATGACAAATGGGAGCGTCAAACTGATGCAACTAAGTTACCCAAGGCGATTGCGATAGAAATTGAGTTTGAAGATATTGGTAAGGTGCAACGTAAATTCCTAGTGCCTAAGGGCGCGCTTGCTGGCAGTAACGATGATACCAATAGTGGTGGCGGAGACGAAGAGTCTATACCGGATGGAGACCGTAACAGCGGCAACGGTAGCGACACCGGAAAAGGGCATGGTGAATAATGCCTTCTAAACAACGTGGTGTAGCCCTTATTGTGGTGCTATTGATTGTGGCTATGGTAGCCATTATTGCGACCAATATTACCTCGCGTAATCAATTATCAGTTAGACGCACCCTAAATATGGCGCAGTATGATCAGGCCTTTTGGTATGCGATTTCGGGAGAAGAGATCGCTAAGAAGGTGCTCAAGCAAGATCTAGAAGATTCGGATACGGTTCATCTACAGCAATACTGGGCACTTGCCGATGTAATATTCCCGGCAGAAAAAGGGGAGATAGCAGGAAAAATTAGCGATATGCGCGCCTGTTTTAACGTGAATTCGTTATCGGCGCCTAACGAAAAAGTTGAAAACGGTCAGCCTAAACTGCCCTTGCCAGCGGTGCAATTCAAGGGATTGTTAGTCGCATTGGGAATGGATGATTTCGCCGCCGAGCGCTTAGCGCAGACAGCTAAAGATTATATCGATGAAGATCAGACGGCAGGTCCTTATGGTGCCGAAGATGCGGAGTATGAGTCGCGTAATGTACCGTATCGAGCGGCTAATACGCTCATGAGTCATAAGAGTGAGCTGCGGGCCGTGATGGGCTTTACTCAAGATATTTACTTGAAATTGGCGCCCTACGTCTGTGCGATCCCAGGCAATACCACCCAAGTATTGAATGTGAATACCGTAACTGTGGAGCAAGCAGCGTTAATTGCCGGTATGTTCGATAACAAGATTTCTGTTGGTGAAGCTGAAAGCATCATCAATCAGCGACCATTAGATGGATATGACAAGATTGATGAGTTTTGGGAAAATTCATCAATTGCTAGCCTCGCGAGTGATGCAAAACTAAAGTCGAGTTTCGGTGTTAGCAGTAAGTACTTCTTACTCGAAGCCGGAGCTAAGGTCGATACGGCGGTATTTAGATTAGAAAGCGTTCTGTACGGCGATAGTAAAAAATTAGAAGTGTTATCTCGCCAGTTTGGTGGGCAAAAATAACAACAGTCCTTTAATGAGTTGAAGAGACTTGTGGAGATAAATCAGTGAGTGAAAGACTATTCATCCGCTTAGGTCAGACAGCCGAGCAGCCATGCTCTTGGCTAGTATGGTCTGAGCAGGAGCAAGAAATTATAGGTTCTGGTGAGCTAAGCGATGCCAGTGCTCTATCGACTCTTACTGAAAGAGCGGGTAATCGCGCGGTTGACGTTTTAGTACCTGCTTCCAGCATTACATTAACCCATGTTGAGCTACCAGAGAAAAGCCAGCGGCAGGCCGTTAAGGCTTTACCTTTTATGCTGGAAGAGAACCTAGCTCAAAACGTAGATGAATTGCATTTTGTTACAGGGCCTCGCAATGGCGAGCAGCTAAGTATTGCCGTGGTGGCTCATGAACAGATGCAAGCTTGGATCGAATGGCTTAACGATGCCGGCCTTAAAGCAAAATGTATCGTACCAGACTGTTTGGCACTGCCATTGGCCGAGTGCGACTGGGCTGCAATGAGTTTTGGCAAAGAGATTTTGCTGCGTACAGGCGAAGGTAGCGGTGTGAGTCTGACTCAGAGCTGGATGGATGTGGTGCTGCCACAGCTGTTAGCGACTGCAGACCATGATAATACTACGGTTGCGGCATATACCGATCTACAAGTGAGCGGGGCGGAAGTGAAATCTCAGCCACTAGACCTGCCTATGCTAGTGCTAGCAAAAGGTATACTCAATGCGCCAATGAACCTACTTTCTGGGGTTTATAAACCGAAGAAAGAGTATGGTAAGCATCTTGTTTTATGGCGTAATACGGCTATCGCATTCGGGATTGTGATCCTACTAGCCCTAGTGAACAAAGGACTTAATATTCATCAGATGAATAGCGATGCGGATAGGTTACAGGCGCAAAGCGAGCAGATCTATAAGCAGGTTGTTCCTGGGAGTTCACGAGTGGTGAACTTACGCTCTCAGATGGAAAGCTATGTTCGAACACTTCAAGGCGGCGGTAGTGGCAGCGAGTTTTTTGTCATGCTTAGTGGTATGCAAGAGGCTTTTGCTCAAGTGCCTGCACTTAAGCCAACCACCTTGCGCTTTGATAGTAATCGTAACGAAATTCGTATGCAGGTTACTGCTAAGAATTATGAGCAGATAGAAAAGTTTAAAGAGATCATTGCGCGTTCTTACAAGCTCGATGGTGGTGCGATGAATAGTGGTGAGTCTCAAGTCACCAGCACCTTAACCATAAGGAGCAAATAAGATGGAAAACTTTAAAGCTTGGTGGGGTGGATTGGTTCTTCGTGAGCAGCAGATGGTTGCGGCTTGTGGTGTGGTGTTAGTGATAGGCATTTTGTATTGGGGCGTTTGGACGCCAATAGCCAATGCGGAAGATGAAGCTCAGCGTAGACTCGAGGGTCAACAAAGTACCCTTAATTACGTTAAGCAAACCGCGAATCGTATTGCTGGTTTGAAACAAAGTGGTGGTAGTAACGCTTTTAGGGGCAGTTTGAGTGCCGCGGTTAACCAAACGGCGGGTGCGTTTGGCTTAACTATCACGCGTATGCAGCCACAAGGTAATAAGATCCAAGTGTGGATGGATGAAGTCCCTTTCGATACGTTATTGAATTATTTAAACGAATTGGTGCAGAACAAGGGCTTGTCATTAGAAAGCTTAGACTTAGCAGAGTCTGATACTCCAGGCTATGTTAATGTTCGTCGTATTCAGCTGTCCAAGTAAGGTGTTGTAGTGAAATTAGCAAAGATGATTGCGTTAGGCTTTTTAGTCTACTTGGTATTTTTAGTGGTGCAGTTTCCGGCCAATTTCGCAGTTAAGCTGGCGCCTTTACCAAACAATGTCGCCATTAGTGGTGTGTCAGGCACGATTTGGGCGGGTAAGATCGATATGCTCAGCGTGCAAAAGCGCCAAGTGGAAATGATAACTTGGGATTTGAATGTCTGGTCTTTATTGACTGGCACAGTTAAGGCCGATGTGGTGATCGGTAATCGGGCTAGTGCGGTAAACGGTAAAGGAACTGTCGCTTATTCGTTTAGTGGATTAGACGTTTCAGGCTTAAGGTTTGAAGCGCCGAGCAGCTTCTTATTAGGGCGCACTAACTTACCCTTTAGAACCAAAGTTAATGGTGACTTAAGCGTGTTGGTAGATAACTTTGAGCAGGGCATGCCTTGGTGTGAACAGTTATCTGGTAAGTTATTTTTGAATCAAGTGAATGTTACTAACCAGTTTGGTAAGTACCCACTTGGCGATATTGCGCTTGGACTCGCCTGTCTTGATGGCAAAGTTGAATTGACCACAGACGAAAAGCTTAATGGACTTGGCCTCGATGGCAATATCGTATTAGCCGATAACAAGATGATACAGGTGAACGCCAAGATCCGTGAAGTGAACACTCAGCCAGATGACTTGAAGAAGGCGTTATCATTCTTAGGTAAGAAAGATAGCCAAGGTTATTACCCGATAACCTATCAAGGACGTTTACCTATCTAGTAAGCTCAGTTTGGATACTTTAAAGGCGCCTAAACAGCGCCTTTTTTGTTTTTGATTTTTTATATTTGGTTCTTTTACAGCTGTGAATTGCTACGGTTGCTTAATGAGCTCTTTTAGTAGGTAGTGGTAATCTTCAATGGCTGGGAAGTCATCGAACACTTTATTGGGCTTTTGGCTATCAGGGTTAGCAATTCCTAACTGATAACCCACCCCAGCTAATTTTGCCGCTTGTAAAATGGCTTCATTATCATCGATAAACAGGCAGCGACTAGGGTCAAGGTTGAAACGTTCAAATAGCTGCAGCCAAAACTCTGGATGCTCTTTCGGGTAACCGGTTTCATGGCTCGAGATTATTTCATCTAGGCCTAAGCCTAAGTCTGTGTGTTCCAGCTTCAGCATCAGATTTTTAGGGTGAGCGTTAGTGACTAAGATGCGAGACTTTCCAGCGCTCTGTAGCGCGTTAAGAAAGGGCATGCTGTCTTGGCGTAACTGAATCCTATCCACCAGAGTTCGGTGTAGCGACATAATATCTAGTCCCATCTGCTGCTGCCAATAATCGAGGCAGTACCAATTTAATGTACCTTCTACATCGGCATAGCACTGCTCAACCCATTCGCTGGCTTCTTTTTCTGATATACCGCGCTGTTGACTCAGTTCCTTTGGGATCAGCTGCACCCAAAAATGATTGTCAAAATGCAGATCCAATAAGGTGCCGTCCATATCGAGTAAAACACTGTCAATTTCATTCCATGGAAACATAGTTGAGCAATCCTAAAAAATTCATGTTGTAGATTGGAGCGAGAATAGTAAGATTATACTTGAATTGGTAGTTGCACTGGGATGTGTATGACTAAAAAGAATGAGAAACCGGAGATTTTGCACACTGAAATAGTGGCAACCAGTCGGCTGTTTCAGATTGAGCAGGTGCACTTGAGGTTTTCTAATCAAGTCGAGCGTCAGTATGAGCGAATGAAAGGTAATAATCGTGGCGCTGTCATGGTTGTGCCGGTGCTCAATGGCACCGAGCTTTTATTGGGTAGAGAGTATGCTGCTGGTACTCACAGCTATGAGTTAGGATTCCCCAAGGGCTTGATAGATCCTGGTGAAGAAGCCCATGAAGCGGCTAACCGAGAGTTACAAGAGGAAATTGGCTTTGGTGCCAGAAAGCTAACTCATTTGATGGAATTGAGCTTAGCACCGGGTTATTTCGCCAGTAAGATGCAAATCTTTTTAGCTGAAGATCTATATGAGAGTCGACTAGAAGGCGATGAACCTGAGCCGATCGATATGGTTACCTGGCCGTTGGTAACATGGCAAGAGCTGTTGTCGGAGGAAGATTTTTCTGAGTCTCGCAGTGTAAGCGCTTTATTTTTAGCTCAGAAACATCTACAACTTAGATAGTTTAAATTGGCACTCGTTATTGGTATTAGGCTGTTGGAGTCATTATGAAGCCAGAGAATTATGTAGATCAAGTCATTGAAATTGCTACGCTCGCGGGTAGCAAAATCCGTGAAATTTATCAGAAAGGCGATTTTGAGCGAGAGATAAAATCTGATAATACGCCAGTGACTTCTGCCGATCTCGCTGCTCATGAAATCATAACTAAGGCTTTGATGGCGCTAACGCCAGATATCCCGGTCTTATCTGAAGAAGATGCCGATATCCCATTTGCTGAACGTTGTGATTGGCAACGTTATTGGTTGGTGGATCCGCTAGACGGAACCGGTGAGTTTATTGCTGGTAGTGGTGATTTTTCGGTGATCATTGCCCTCGTTGAGCATAACCGGCCGATTTTAGGCGTGGTGTATGTGCCAATGACAGAGGTCTGCTATTACGGTATTGCAGGTCTAGGTTCTTATAAGCGTAAAGATGGTACAGAAGTGCGGATCAGCAGCAAGCAACTGACTAAAGACTCGAATGGGTTACGTTTAGCTGTGAGTCGCCGTCAAGATCCTAAGTCAGTGATTAAGTTATTTAATCAAGAAAAGCACTGTGAGTTAGTAGTGCTTGGTGGAGCGGCATTAAAGAGCTGTTTGGTAGCAGAAGGTCGCGCCGACTGCTACGTGCGTATTGGCCCGACGGGTGAGTGGGATACAGGTGCTGCGCAGATTATCGTTGAGGAGGCGGGTGGTCAGATAATGGATCTTAACCTGCAGCCATTGACTTATAACGAGCGAGAAAGCTTAGAAAATCCTAATTTTATTGTCGTGGGGTCTCCTGCATTAGAATGGGATAAAATCTTAATCAATGAATGATCCGATTGAGCTTTGCCTCGCGAGTAAACCTGAACTCACCGCGATTGATGCCCTCGAACAACAATGTTTTGCTGGGCATTGCTATCCCGACTTTTTCTTTAGACAAGCTCTAGATTGCTGGGCTAACAGTTTTTGGATTGCTAAAAATAGCCAAGGCATTGTTATTGGTTATCTGTTGGCATCGACTAGCGCTCAAGCCGATACTTGTTGGATTTTATCTGTTGCCGTGGCTGATACTGCTCGTGGCCAAGGAATTGGTGGCAAACTTATCTCGCAACTAATTTCGGCTTTGCCACCTGAAGTTAACTATATCCATTTAACGGTCGCGCCTGATAATCCCGCTAAAGCGCTGTACTCTCGACACGGGTTTACAGAATACGGCTTTGAGTCCGACTATTTTGGTGAGAGTGAACCAAGAGTTGTAATGCGTTATGTGAAATCGGCTCCTTCGTAATACAGATGTTATTTAGCCGGCGTTTCTTACCCTATTTTGTGACTCTATGCCTTGGTGCACTGAACGACAATGTATTTAAAAATGTACTGCTGCTGTTAGTGACCTATTCACAGGTTGAGCTGCTACCGATCGATATTAACCTCTTTGTTAATCTGGCCGCAGGCCTATTTATTCTGCCTTTTTTGCTGTTTTCAGCTCACGCGGGGCAGGTGGCGGACAGTGTTGATAAAGCGCTGCTAATTCGAATACTTAAGCTACTCGAACTCATCATCATGTCGGTGGCCATTTTCGCAATTATGAGTAATAGCTATCTGGTTATGCTGCTATTACTGTTTCTTACTGGGGTGCAGTCCGCGTATTTTGGTCCGGTAAAATACTCACTATTACCAAGAGTGCTACACGAAAGCGAACTCGTCTCGGGTAATGCCTGGGTTGAGATGGGCACCTTCTTAGCCATTCTGATTGGAACAATTTCGGCAGGAATGATTGTTGCCAGTGACATGGCGACATACTGGGCTGCAGCCACGGTATTTATCCTAGCTTTAATTGGTATGGCTGCGAGTTGGTTTATCCCGAGTATTCCAGCCCACTCCGATGTTAAACCTCGATTTTCTATTATCTCTGCCACCATGGATAACCTTAACAAGGCGCGTAACAACAAGGCCATTTGGACTGCTATTTTAGCTATCAGTTGGTTTTGGTTTGTGGGGGCGACTTATCTTACTCAGTTCCCTAATTTTGCTCGAATAACCTTAAATGCCGACCCGACGGTGGTATCACTACTCCTATTGCTGTTTTCGGTGGGCATTGGTGCTGGTTCATTTTTTTGTGAGCGGCTTTCTTGTCGGCGGGTTGAGCTTGGGATTATGCCTTTAGGCTTGCTGTTACTCGCTTGCTTCGGAATCGATCTCTATTTTGCTATACCCAATAAAACGACATTAGTTGGGCTTTATCAATTAGATAGCTTTATTGCAGAGTCTGGGCATTATCGTCTGATGTTTGATCTGTTTATGATTGGCGTCGGAGGTGGCTTATTTATCGTGCCGCTTTATACCTTTATTCAGGTGCGAGCCAAAGAGGGCGAGTGCGCACAGGCGATTGCGAGTAACAATATCCTCAATGCATTATTTATGGTGAGTTCGGCTATATTTGCCATGCTGGCCTTGAATGTATTGCAGTGGCCGATAGAGTTGCTCTTTTTGGTCTTAGCTGTGGTAAATATCTTGGTGCTACTGTATTTATTTTGGCGCTGGCCAGAACTCTTACTCAGCTGCGAGAGTTACTTTTATCGCAGGGTTTTACATAAAACCCAAGTGCTAGATCTAGAGTCTTTGCATAAATCGTCTAAATTATTGCTGGTTACCGAGCAAGCATCTTGGCGAGAGTTAATGGTGATATTTGGCAGCTTTAACCATCCGATTTTGTTTGCAAACTTAAATCAGCAGACTTGGCCTAATCGCTTTATTGGGTACGCATTATCTCGATTGAGTTGGTATCCGCATCAACAAATGGAAGTCGATAGCGTTGTTTGCGTGAATAAGGCCTCACTTGGTGAGTTTAAAGCCCGCGCCGAATTTGCAGACTTCACTGTTGTGTCAGTTAAATTTACTGCTATTGAGGGAAGAGTACTGAAGTTAGAAATAACCCCATTAGCTGCCGGTAACAGCGAGCTAATGGGATGGGCTTAGAGCAAAGTCGGTGCTTAATGGTCATCTAGCCACTGATGCATAGCTTGATGGTCGCCTTTAAATAAAATACGTTCGGCTTTCTTATCGATTTGATATTGATACATAGGGTCGTAATACTTGACCAGCAACAGCTCTATCCAGCCTAAATGACCACGGGTGTCATTTTGACTCGTTTGAATACTTAAGGCATCAGTGATCATTGCCTGAAGCTCGTCATGTTGTTTTCCACCTAGGCGCTTTTTAATGCCTGTGATGCTTTGGGCCAAGTATTGGGCAAAAGCTTCGAAGCCTGCTTCTTCACCTAGCCTTTGGATATAACCACTATGCATCTTGTGCACATATTCGTTAAGTAGGCGCGTCAGTCTTGCATCCATCGACTCTTCTAACACCAATACGCTGGCTGTCTGCATGCCTGAATAGAAAGCCTGGGGTAATGCAGAACGACCAATCAGGAAGCTTTCATCTTCGAGTAGCAAGTGCTTTGCATCAGTGTCTTGATGCTTTAACAGTGCAACAGCGAGGGCATTTTCAAAGTTGATTTGGCTCGGTTGCCCTTCGTGATAGCGACCAAAGCTGGAACCTCTGTGGTGCGCTATTCCTTCAAGATCAACGGCTTCTTTACGCTGCAAAAGGAAGTCAGTTTTACCACTGCCAGTTATTCCGCTTAGGATAAGCATCGGCTTTACATTGGCTGCATTATCTATGGTTTCAATCAGAAACTGGCGCATGGCCTTATAGCCGCCTTCAATAAAGGGGATATCTAGGCCTGCTTCTTTTAGCCATTGCTGGGTCAGTTGTGAACGTAGGCCACCACGAAAACAATAAAGATATCCATCTGGATTCTTAGTGAAAAAATCTAGCCAAGCATCGACTCTTTGTTGCTTGATTTCACCTTGAACCAGTGAATGGCCTAGCTTGATCGCGGTCTCTTGGCCATGTTCTTTATAGCAAGTACCCACCTTTTTACGCTCCTCATCCTCCATTAGGGGGTGGTTAACGCTGGCAGGAAAGGCACCTTTCTCAAACTCTACCGGTGCGCGCGCATCCATTATGGGATGATCGTTAACGAGTATTCGGCGATATTCGCTTGCGGGCACTTTATTGAGTGTCATTAGATGAGCTCCACGGTCATTGCCGCATTTTTTTCAACTAACTGGCCGATACAGATAGGTTCGATGCCATTGTCAGCAAGCAGCGTTTGTAGAGCGGCCTCACTGTCGGTAGCAACGGCTATCAATAATCCGCCACTAGTTTGTGGGTCGCAAATAATGGCCTTCTGTTCTTCAGTTAATTCAGGTAGGTGTTCACCGTAGCTATCGAAGTTTCTATGGGTACCACCAGGAATACAGCCCAACTGCAAGTAGTGGCGGGCATTCGGTAGCAAAGGCAGTAAGCTAATATCTAGTTTTGCACTTAAGTCTGCACCGTGGCACATCTCAAGTAGATGTCCGGCTAAACCGAAACCTGTTACATCGGTTAGTGCATTAACTTGAGAGATCTTGGCAATTTTAGGGCCTAATACATTAAGCTGGCACATGGCTTCGGCCGCAGTGTTAAGATCGGCATCAGCCAACTTTTTCTGCTTTTGCGCCGTAGTCAAAATACCAATACCGAGTGGCTTAGTTAGATAAAGCTTATCGCCCGCTTTAGCGGTATCGTTTTGCTTTAACTCATCTAATGGGATCTGGCCGGTTACGGCTAAACCAAATATTGGTTCTGGCGAGTCAATGCTATGACCACCTGCGAGCATAATACCTGCGTCGGCACAGGCTTTGCGGCCACCGTCAACGACTTGCTGAGCGACTTCTGCAGGCAATTTATTCACTGGCCAGCCTAGAATCGCAATGGCCATCATAGGTGTACCACCCATGGCATAGATATCACTAATGGCGTTAGTTGCAGCAATACGTCCAAAGGTAAATGGGTCATCTACAATCGGCATGAAGAAGTCGGTGGTGCTGATAATGCCCGTGGTCTCGTTAAGCTTATAGACGGCTGCATCATCGCGAGTCTGGTTACCTACCAGTAGATTAGGGTCATCAAATACAGGCAGCTGAGTGGCAAGTATAGTGCCGAGAACTTTTGGAGAAATTTTGCAGCCGCAACCCGCGCCGTGACTGTACTCGGTAAGTTTGATTTCTGAATCTGACATGAGCTTAAAACGCCCTAATAAATAGTAAGTAGCCGATCATGATAGACCCATAACGGGGGGACTTCAATCGGCCTCGGGTACAAGTTGAGACTTGAGCCAGATTGCATTGGGCTATTTTTGTCTGAATTGGGAAATGATGACCCGTTGAGAAAAAAAAGCCGCTGTAATAGCGGCTTCTTCACTTTTAAAGCTAACTAAAGCTTGCTGTAAGATTGTGCCAGCTTCTCTGTTGCTGCTTAAAGCGAATTCTTAGCTCTTTAACTTGGCTAAGTAGCTGTTTATCAGCAAGCTGTTTACGTTTGGCCTCAATTAAGGCTTTTTTAGCAGCGTAGTATTCGGCTAAGTGTGTTTTTAATGTCTCGTACTCTTCTTGTATTTTCTCAATGAGTTCTTCGCTATTAGGCAGGTGAGCGACCTTATTCTGAGTGCGTTTTAACTGCATTTGTAAACGAGCGTGCTCGATTTTCTCCTGCGGTACAACTCGGCGGCCATTGGCAAGCCCCATCCAGGCTAAAGTATTGATGAGCCACTTGGTTGGGTCGTACTGCCACCAATGAATGCCGTTACGATAGTCGTTCTCAAAGATATGGTGATAGTTATGGTAACCCTCACCATAGGTTAACAGTGCGATGAAACCATTATCTCGGGCTGTGTTTTTATCTGTATAGGGCTGCGAGCCCCAGACATGTGCCAGTGAGTTGATAAAGAAAGTACAGTGGTGCACTACCACAAGACGCAGTAATCCAGCTAATAACAACATGCCCAAGATGTCGCCATTCAACCAGCCTAGTAGGGCTGGCAAACCAAAGTTCATGATAAGCAGTAGTGGCAGATAGTGCTTGTGTTGCCACATAACGATTTTATCGTTCTGAAGATCGCGAACATTCTTGTAGTCATGGTAACGCTGCGCCTGATATTCACGCAGCATCCAGCCAATATGGCTGTACCAAAACCCCATCTTTGCTGAGTAGGGGTCTTTGTCATTGTTATCTACATGCTTATGGTGCACTCGATGATCGGAAGACCAATGTAATGCACTATTTTGCAAGGCTAATGCACCGCCTAAGGCATAGAGAAATCGAACAGAGGCGTGGGCTTTATAGGTGCGATGAGACCAGAGTCTATGGTAGCCGCCGGTAATAGATAAACCACTCGCAAAGGCTAGGACGACAAAGGCGATCCATTCGATGACATCAAACCCGTGAGCAATCCCATACCAAGGTACAAATATTGCGGCGCAGGCAAACGTGATACTAAATAGGGCTACATTCATCCAGATGATAGGAGGTTTTTTCATTATATTTATAATTCCAAGTTGAGCGTACATCTGTACGCCAATTTAACGTGGATAGTGATCGGGGTCAAGTTTGTTGATGCTGCGTTTTGTGTTAAAAAGCGGTATTATTCAAGGAATAATTTTTGTAAGTAGGTTCAACATGGGCATTAGAGCACAACAAAAAGAGAAGACTCGACGGGCACTCGTCGATGCGGCATTTAGCCAGTTAAGTGCTGAGCGTAGCTTTTCTAGCCTAAGTTTGCGTGAAGTTGCACGTGAAGCGAACATTGCTCCAACGTCATTCTATCGTCATTTTAAAGATATGAATGAGCTGGGTTTAACCATGGTGGATGAAGGCGGTTTGACGCTTAGACAGTTAATGCGTAAAGGGCGTCAACGTGCAGAAGCCGGTGGCAGCGTGATCCGCATTTCGGTTGACACTTTTATGGAAGTACTTGAATCAAATCCAAACGTATTCCGTATTCTACTGCATGAACGTTCAGGAACATCGGCCCCTTTTAGAGGTGCAGTTGCTCGTGAAATCGAGCATTTTATTTCAGAATTGGCGCATTACACCGAAGCGACAGCAAATCGCTCGCCAGAATTAGCCCATGCACAGGCTGAAGCCTTAGTAACTTTAGTCTTTAATGCCGGCGCTGCTGCATTAGATATGAAGCGAGTGGATCGAAAAGTATTGGCTGACCGCTTGGTGATTCAATTGCATATGATTGCTAAGGGTGCTGATGCACTACAAAACAAGAAAGAACAAAATTAACTGAAACAAAAACGGCATCCATAAAGATGCCGTTTTTAATGAGACTTTTGAATATTTACTTCAAGTTATTTTTTCTCAAGGAAAACCCCTGACTCCATATGATCCGTATAAGGGAACTGATCGAATAAGGCAAAGCGAGTGATCTTATGGGTCTTGCTCAGCTCAGCTAAGTTATCGATAAGGGTATTAGGGTTACATGAGATATAAACGATACGCTCATAACCTTGCACAAGCTTAACCGTATCCGCATCTAGCCCAGCTCGTGGTGGGTCAACAAAAATGGTATTACAGTTATAACTATCTAAATCGATACCTTCTAAGCGTCTAAAGCTGCGCTTCTTCGCCATAGCTTCGGTAAAGTCTTCTGCTGACATACGGATGATCTGCAGGTTCTCGACTTGGTTAACTTTGATATTGTATTGCGCTGACTCAACAGAAGGCTTGGCCAGTTCAGTTGCTAATACGCGCTCAAAGTTTTGTGCTAACGCGATAGAGAAGTTACCGTTACCACAATAAAGCTCTAGTAGATCACCACTGCTATTCTTGGTGATATCAATAGCCCACTCAAGCATCTTAACTGACACCTTACCGTTTGGCTGAGTGAAGCTGTTCTCAATCTGATGATACTGTAGTTGTTTGCCAGCAACATTGAGTGACTCAACCACGAAGTCTTTATCAAAGATGATCTTCTGCTTACGCGCTCGGCCAATTAAGTTTACGTTAAACTGGGTGCTAAGAGTTTGTTTAAGGATTTTAGCCTGTTGTTCCCACTCACTATCCAGCTGCTTGTGATATAACAGTGAAACTAAAATCTCGCCGCTTAGCGTGGACAAGAAATCAATTTGGAACAGACGGTGGCGTAAAATAGTATTCGGCTTTAATAACTCTACTAAAGCAGGCATCATTTTATTAATCAATTCGCTTGCCGGCAGGAACTGATCACAACGAACTTTACTATTAAGCTCTTTATCAAACATATAGTAATAGAGGTCTTCACCTTCATGCCAAACTCTAAACTCAGCACGCATACGGTAGTGAGCAGGTTCGGAACTGAATGTTTCCAGTTCAGGGGTATCAAAATCAGCAAATAACTGCTTTAACTTGACGCACTTTGCTTCTAGTTGCACATCATAGGTTGTAGGATCCATTGCTGCTAAATTCATATCTTGATCACCGTTGGCATTAAATTAGGGGCGGAATATTATACTAGATAGCTGGGATGTCCAGTTTCTCACTTCCGATTTTTCCTAGGTTGTGGGAAAATTCTAAAGCAATATAGCCAATCATGCTGTTTGTAAGACCTAACGACGTTTCTTTTATGTGTATCGAAATCATTATTACCCTATAGCGGAGAATACTTTTGTTTGGACCTATTCTTATTTTTGACTCAGGGATCGGTGGACTATCGATTTTCGATGAGATCAGAAAAGTATTACCCGATCAAGATTGCTGCTATCTATTCGATAATGCCCGTTTACCTTATGGTGAGTTAGAAGAGTCGGTTCTTATTAAAGGTTGTGTAGAGCTTATTTGCGAACAGGCACTTAAGATCGATGCATCATTAGTTGTTGTTGCCTGCAATTCGGCAAGTACTTTAGTGCTCCCTGGTTTACGAGAAAGATTATCTATTCCTATTGTAGGGGTTGTGCCAGCAATTAAACCCGCTGCAAAGTTATCTATAGCAAGGCATATTGGTTTACTGGCAACGCCAGGTACGATTAAGCGATCCTATACCAGAGAGTTAATTGAACAATTTGCCGATGGATGCAAGGTAGAGCTTTTTGGCTCATCTGAACTCGTGATGTTGGCTGAGGCCAAACTTGCAGGGGAAAGCGTAGATTTGATTAAGCTGAGAGCTCAACTAGAGCCTATTCGTCAATCGAAGTTAGACACCCTAGTTCTAGGATGTACTCACTTTCCTATAATAGCGAGCGAGATGCAGCAGATCTTAGGTAATGGAGTTAAGTTACTCGATTCAGGAGTTGCAATCGCCCAGAGGGTCGTTTTTCTGCTTAACGAGTTTTCGCTGGATAAAGTCGTTGATAATAGAACGAAGAATTTAACGGCAATTTATACTACGGCAGAGATATCGGCGGGTTTAACAACCAGACTAGCTGAAAAAGGCTTCACTAAGATAGTGTCACGCTCTTCAGCCAATCTAGGTTAGCTATACATCTTTATTATGCGTTATCACTTTTATCGGAATCTTGAGATTTAGCCTCACGCACTTTTAATGTTCTTTCTTGGAAATCGAATTCATTCAATTTTGTCATAGCTTTCTTAGCGCCAGCTTCTGACATTTCAATAAATCCAAAACCTTTACGACGGCCAGTCTTACGATCACGAACTAAACGTACAGAGTTTACTGGGCCAAACTCACCAAATAGAGCTTTTACTTCTCCTTCGTGTACACGATAAGGAAGATTACCTACATATAGAGTCATGGTTGGACCGCTATATGGTTCATTACTATTAGTTGTAGAAGCAGGCGTTTTAGATTGAAGAGAAAAAATAACGCTCGCGATGATAGCACCAGTAAAGAAAGCGATGGCGCCGTTTAGATCCGGTGCGATTTGAAAAATAGCGAGTGCACCAATAATGGCTACGGCCAATACGATCAAGAATGACTTCTGCATAAATATAATCTCTAAAGAAAAAATGAATTGATAACTAACTGTTAATAACCAGACTATGGTAATGAATTATTAGCCAATAGACTAGTGTGTTGCTGAAAAAATGAACTTTATCTGTCGCCTAGTAAAAAAGTGGTGCAGATTTAGCCATAAAAAGTAGGATAAATAAGCAGTAAATGGGGCTTTGCTGAAAAGTTCAGCAGGCGAGCATTTTTTTAAGAAAAAGCGCTTGCGCTCTTTTCGAATCTCCCTATAATGCGACCCCACTGACACGGTGAAGCAGGCAACTAGCCAAGCTAACAGGGTTAGAGAGATTAACTTCTACGGAAATTAGCCTCAGGTGACAAACGCTTTAAGAGCTTCGGGTAATGACTTCTGATTAAGAAATCATCGTTTGAAAAACTTCTTAAAATAAGCGCTTGACGCCGACAATGGAGAGTGTAGAATACGCCTCCTCAGCCAAACGACCTAAGCGTCTAAGGCGAAGTCTGAAAGACGACTTCACGCTCTTTAACAATATGACAAGCAAATCTGTGTGGACACTCACAGAGATTAAGTTATTCGAAATTGTCTCTCACGAGGCAATCAAAAATTGACTTAATGAATGAGTGTTCATAGCAATATGTAATACAGAATTCGTTGAGCCGCTGATTTAGCCTTACTTGTAAGGTGGAAGAAGCAAAAAAACTTTAATTGAAGAGTTTGATCATGGCTCAGATTGAACGCTGGCGGCAGGCCTAACACATGCAAGTCGAGCGGTAACACAAGGGAGCTTGCTCCTGAGGTGACGAGCGGCGGACGGGTGAGTAATGCCTAGGTATCTGCCCAGTCGAGGGGGATAACAGTTGGAAACGACTGCTAATACCGCATACGCCCTACGGGGGAAAGGAGGGGACCTTCGGGCCTTCCGCGATTG
>NC_009901.1:5135000-5174581 GCF_000018285.1 Shewanella pealeana ATCC 700345
CCACCTTACAAGTAAGGCTAAATCAGCGGCTCAACGAATTCTGTATTACATATTGCTATGAACACTCATTCATTAAGTCAATTTTTGATTGCCTCGTGAGAGACAATTTCGAATAACTTAATCTCTGTGAGTGTCCACACAGATTTGCTTGTCATATTGTTAAAGAGCGGTGCTAATCCTATTGAGAACGAGTCTCTCAGTTAGCAGCCTAGGACGCTAGGTCGTTGGCTTGAGGAGGCGTATTCTACACTCTCCAGTGTCGGCGTCAAGCGCTTATTTTAAGAAGTTTTTCAAGCGATGATTCTTTATACAAGACACATCAAATGAAGCTCTTAAAGCGATTATCACCTGAGGCTAATTTCCGTAGAAGTTAATCTCTCTAACACTGCTGCAAGTCCCGTGCTATCTAGCTTAACGCTGGGTAGTTGGCCTGCTGTGCCGTGTCAGTGGGGTCGCATTATAGGGATGTGAGATTAAAGCGCAAGGGGCTTTCTCAATAAAAACGTAAAAACCAAACCAAGCGTGCACTTATCAAACGATACGTCTAAAAAAGGGGCTAAAAGCCCCATTTTTATATGTTTTGTGTCTTTAGGTTAGTTACCGAAGAAGCGTGATTCTTGCTTTGCTTCTATCTCACCGTCATCCGTAACCACTTTAAAGTTGATATGAGTCATTGCCCTTGATAGGTCAACAGGATCGACTGCTACACTGATTGGCAGAGTTAACACCTCTCCACCTTTTATATTCACTTCTTGTGGCCCAATCCAATCATAGTTAGCTAACCCCTCCACGCTCATCTTATATAGGTGACTGCTTTCTGTCTTATTGAGGATCTTCAGAGTAAAGGTATTCTCAATCAAACCGTCATCTGTTTCTCTGAACAGTTGGTTTCTATCTCGAATAACATCTATACGAATTGGCGCTATCGTCGCCGTTGCATAGATAAATATAAGAATCATCAGCGAGAGCACTACACCATAACCGACAAGCTTAGGTCTAAGTACCTTCTCTTTAATCCCTTCTAATTTGTTCTCTGTGGTGTAACTAATAAGGCCTTTTTCATACCCCATGCGCTCCATTGTAGTATCGCAGGCATCAATACAGGCACCGCAGTTAATACATTCGTATTGCAAACCATTACGAATATCGATTCCTGTCGGGCATACCTGAACACATAAGTCACAATCTATACAATCACCCAACCCCATCGCTTTAGGGTCAGCTTTTCTTGATCTTGGCCCGCGCGCTTCACCACGTTGAGCATCATAACCAACTATATATGTGTTCTTATCAAACATCGCTGACTGGAAACGAGCATAAGGACACATATGCAGACACATGATCTCACGCATCCAACCGGCATTACCATATGTCGCAAAGGTGAAGAAGGTAACCCAGAAATAAACTCCGCCACTAGCATTTAGAGTAAATACCTCTTTATAGACTTCACTGGTTGGCACAAAGTAAGACACAAATGTCATTGCGGTAAGCAAAGAGATTAGCAACCAAGATGCGTGTTTAGCCGTCTTTCGCCATAGTTTGTTAAAACTCCATGGCATCTGGTCGAGCTTGATACGCTTATTGCGCGAGCCTTCTAACTTCTCTTCAAACCAGATAAAGATAAAGGTCCAAACCGTCTGCGGACAGGTATAGCCACACCATACCCTGCCTAAGTATGTGGTGATAAAAAACAACCCAAATGCCGCAATCATCAATAGCGCGGCTAACAAGGTAAAATCTTGTGGCCATATAGTTAAGCCAAAGACATGGAATTTTTGCTCTGCAAGATTAAACCAAACGGCTTGACGGTCACCCCAAGGGATCCACGGTAAGAGTAAAAAGAACAGCATAGCTATCCAGCCCAAACGACGACGTAGAGTTGTCCATAACCCTTCTACGGCTCTAACATAGATACGGTTACGCGGATTAAAGCGGTCGGCTTTAGTCGCATCGGGTTGGTGGATTTTGATTCTTTCAGCTTTTGAGAAGTCTTTTTTATTTTGTTCTGCGTTCATTTTGCAGCCTTACAGCTTTAATATTGCAAGAAAACTAGCTTATTATAACGCCTATACTACAAGTTATTCACCTAGATAGGACTAAAAGATGAAAGGTTGGATCATATTGGCCATTATCGGTGGCATTCTCTACTATCTATATACGCAAACCGATACCTTAGATGAGCCGATATCTGAGGTTCAAGGCATTTATCAGCAGGCTGAAGATAAGCTAGATAGCATGACAGGTACCCAAATCCAGCGTATCGACGATAGAGTCGATTTGTTAAAAACGGATATTGCCGACCGCCTTTCAACAACTGAGCAGCAAGCACTAAAGGTCATAACTGAGTCTCAAGCTAAGCTCAACGATTTTAAAGGTGAGTTTTGTGGCAGCGGTGCGAGCAGTCACTCTGCATTTAGCAAAGAAAACCAAACCTATATCTGCGATAAGCTTAACTAACGACACTGTTGCTTAAGCTTAAATAGATATAGTGGCTTAAATAGTTAATGAAACAGATCTCAGTTACTACATAAACTAGATTGACCTGAGATCTGATTAAGCCTAGCCTTTAGCGATTATTGTATTTCAGCGACATAAGAGGCTATAGGCTCATGACACAACAAGTATCTGACATTTTTGATCCCGAATTGTGGGATGTTGTTCCAGGATTTGATTTCGAAGATGTTACCTACCACAGAGCCAAAGATCAGGGCACTGTACGTATTGCCATTAGTCGTCCAGACTGCTTAAATTCATTCCGCCCAAAGACTGTCGATGAGCTTTATATCGCCCTAGACCATGCTCGTCAGTGGTCAGATGTAGGCTGCGTACTGTTAACCGGTAACGGTCCTTCAGCCAAAGGCCAATGGTCTTTCAGTGCCGGTGGCGATCAGCGTATTCGTGGAAAAGATGGCTACAAGTATGAAGGTGCTGAAGAAGGTACGCCGGATGTCGCTCGTATGGGGCGTTTACACATATTAGAAGTACAACGCCTAATCCGCTTTATGCCAAAAGTGGTGATTGCTGTCGTTCCTGGTTGGGCTGTTGGCGGCGGCCATAGCTTACACGTGGTGTGTGACTTAACCCTAGCCTCAAAAGAACACGCGGTATTTAAGCAAACCGACCCAGATGTTGGTAGTTTCGACTCTGGTTACGGTAGTGCTTACCTAGCCAAGATGATTGGTCAAAAACGCGCTCGTGAAATCTTCTTCTTAGGTTTTAACTACACTGCTGAAGAAGCATTTGATATGGGTATGGTTAACCGTGCTATACCGCATCAAGAATTGGAAGTTGAAGCATTAAAGTGGGCCAAAGAGATCAACTCTAAGTCACCGACTGCAATGCGCATGCTTAAATACGGCTTCAACCTCCCAGATGACGGCTTAGTGGGTCAGCAGCTATTTGCCGGTGAAGCGACTCGCCTCGCTTATGGCACGGAAGAAGCGAGAGAAGGTCGTGACGCATTCCTTGAGAAGCGCGATCAAGACTTCTCCTCTTTCCCGTGGCACTACTAATAGCAACCAGTATCGCTCCTAGCACTTAACTTGCTTATCTAAACCCATCAGTGAATTTCCTTTATTGATGGGTTTATCCTGCTATATATAATCAAATTATTCTTCTAATCGATTTACCCCATCAAATTAATCTAAGTAACCCTCTTTCAAATCTAAATGAGAAGCGTTATCATTTGGTCAACTTAAACAGGGGGACCTACTATGATTAAAACCATGACTTTTGCGATACTTCACTTTGGTGTAGCTTTTACCATCACTTACCTATTAACAGGAAGCGTAGTTATAGGTGGTGCAGTGGCGTTAATCGAACCCGCAGTCAATACAGTAGTGTTCTATTTCCACGAGAAAGTATGGAAAGGTATCGAGTCTAAAAATACCTTAGTAGCCGCTTCAGCTTAAGGAGTTCATCACTCTTTATCGGAACGATTCAGGCCGAGCTTGTTCGCCAAGGGCGCTATCGCCCCTCCCTGAATAAATACTGAAAACAATACGATAAAGAACACCATATGCACGATCTCAAGTGCCCCAGGCACTCCTGCTGCGGCAGGGATAAGAGCAAATACGATGGGCGTGGCCCCCTTTAAACCAATTGCAGATATAAATAGTCGCTTTTTCCAACTGGCTTTAACAAATGGCAGGTAACAAAGCTGTACTGCCAATGGTCTAGCAACAAGAATTAACAGTAATGCTGGTAATAACGAACTCACAAATACCGCTGCTAATGATTGTGGGAAGATCTGTAAGCCCAGCACAATGAACATCAGTGCCTGAGCCAGCCAAGATAAGCTATTAAAGAAATGTTGGTTAACTAACTGCCCGCGCTTAATACCATTACCTATCACTACACCTGCAATATAAGAGGCCAGCAAGATGTTACCCCCTAACATCTCGGCGCCATAGGTTGCCACCACGAAGCTTGCCAACACGAACACAGGAATAAGACCAAACTCAGATAGATGAATGCGATTAAGTAGCGATACCGCGACTTTAGCCACCAGCCAGCCGACGACCATTGCTACGCCAATTTGCGTGACAAGCTCCATAGCCACTTCAGATGTAACCACACTCTTGCTACTTGAAAGCGCCATATCAGTTAAAAAGATCACCAACAGCATAGCCACGGGGTCGTTGGTAGCCGACTCAAACTCCAATACGGTATCAGTTTGCTCTTTTAGCTTAAGCTTTTTAGATTCGAGAATGGAGAATACGGCTGCCGCATCGGTGGACGACACTATGGCGGCAAAAAGTAAACAGGTAATTAAATCGAAATCTAGCAGCCCATACAAGATGACGGCAAAAATCAGCGTGGTAAACAATACTCCAAAGGAGGCCAGCACGCCCCCCTCTTTATAAGCTACTTTAATTTTGTCGGTGGAAGTATTTATGCCGCCGACAAACACAATTATGTTTAATGCCAGACCGCCTATCCAAGCCGTTTTCTCTAAATCATCATAAACAAAGTTAAATTCGCCATTACCTAGCATAAGTCCTACGCCCATGAAGATCAGTAGTGACGGTATACCTAAGGTTCTAGAGGGGTGGTGCAGTAAAATTCCGACTAAGATCAAAATAGACATACCAATCATGATCATTTCAGTCGTCATATAGGGCACCTTTTGCGTGAATAGTGTAAATAAGATTGGTTAGCAAGCATTCATATTGGATATTTTACGATGAAGAGAGACTAATACTCGCCCCACAAGCTCTGCTAATTTAAACCGGCAAGGTCTTGTCATAAAAGTTTAATAATAAATTTATCACTCACATGAACAAGCGAAACATAGCACAAAAGCCAACTTTATTTGTTAAAACAAACTTAACATTAAGTTAAGAGCCGGCAATTAACTGCAAAGGAAAATGAGCTATCACCAGTACAAGCGCCCAAAATCACTGAACTGTGACTCAAATTAAACATTTAAGAAAAGTAGCCTTAATTTTTGTTTATTTAACAAATATCCCGCAACTTCTCCTCATCATAGCGAGCTTTTATTTCTCCGTTATGACATCCCTTAGGCTCGCCCCAATAAAACTGTCACCGAACTGTCATATTTCTCTGTCTTAATGCGCTTGCCTTCAGTGAGGCATTAACTTGGTTTTGTAAATAACTCGTATCTAAGCGACCAAACAATAGAGTGGAAATCGTAATGAAAAAAGTATTTGGCTTGTTAACCGCAGTAGGTCTAATGACAGCACCACTTGCTCAGGCAAGCACAGTAACAGTATCAGGTTCGACATCAGTTGCTCACGTAATGGAAGTCTTGGCAGAAAATTATCAAAACGCCACCAATACCAGTGTTGAAGTGCAAAGCACGGGGTCATCGGCTGGGATCAGAGCCGCTAAAGACGGCACCAGCATGATTGGCATGTCTTCACGCAACGTGAAAGACAATGAACTAAACAGCGACACCAAGGAAGTTGTGATTGCCCGCGACGGTATTGCAGCCGCAGTAAATAATGCCAACCCGGTAAAAAATCTAACTCAAGAGCAAATATCAAAAATCTATCGTGGTGAAATTAAAAATTGGAGCCAAGTGGGTGGTGAAGCTCGCCCAATTGTTGTGGTAACTCGAGAAAACGGCTCAGGAACTCGCGGCGCGTTTGAAGAGATCATGAAACTACAACGCACCATTAACGGCCACACAGTCACAGCAATTTCGCCGACGGCTCAAGTGGGTAACGGTAATGGCATGATTAAGACGATTGTCGCCAACAATCCATACGCCATCGGATACATCTCATTAGGCAGCGTTGATAGTAGCCTGCGCGCTATCGATGTTAATGGTGTGGCGGCAAGCGATGACAACATTGCCGCGGGTGACTACCAAATAGCTCGTCCTTTTATCGTACTAATTGATAAAAACGCACCCGCTAACGCCAACAACTTCATTGAATACATTCTCTCTGAAGATGGACAAAACATTATTGCTGAAGAAGGCTACATCCGCGTTCAGTAACTCCATTAAAAATACAGAGGAACACCAGTTCCTCTGTATCGAACGATTCAGTTTTACATAGATGTATAGGTTAAATCATGACTACAGCCAGTAAAGCCCAACCCCAAGGATTGCAGCTTGCCCCCGCTAAGTCCTATGACTGGAAAGAGATGAGCTTTCATCTACTTTTCTTAAGCTGCGCCATGGTAGGCGTACTTTCAGTTGCTACCATAGGATGGTTTGTTTTTAGTGAAGGCCTGCCCGCTTTTAAAGAAGCTGGCGTGTCTCAAATGTTACTTGGTAAAGACTGGCTTCCACCTGCGCTATTCGGCCTGTTACCTATGATGGTGGCATCATTAATATCAACCGCAGGCGCAGTAATCATTGGTGTACCTATCGCGATACTTACGGCGGTATTTTTGGCCGAGTTAGCCCCTAATTGGCTCGCCAATATTATCCGCCCAGCCGTTGAGCTGTTGGCAGGCATCCCATCTGTGGTCTACGGCTTCTTCGGCTTGGTCATTATCGTGCCAGCCATCGAGAGCATCTTTAATATTCCTGCAGGCAACACCATACTCGCTGGTGTCATTGTATTGGCCATCATGATCTTGCCGACAGTGATTACCATTTCAGAGACCTCGCTACGCGCCCTACCTCCAACCTATAAAGAGGGAGCCCTCGCGCTCGGCGCATCGCATATTTTCAGCATATTCAAAGTCCTTATTCCAGCGGCTCGCAGTGGAATTTACACCGGCATAGCCTTAGGTGTCGCACGCGCAATTGGCGAAACCATGGCAATCATTATGGTGATGGGTAACGCTCCTGCCATGCCGGGCTCGATTTTAGAGCCAGCAAGAACTTTGACTGCCAATATCGCCATGGAGATGTCATACGCCACGGGGATCCATGCCAACGCCCTGTACTCGACAGGCATAGTGTTACTGGCCTTTATCGTATTACTAAACGGTTCACTGCTTTATCTCAACCGAAAACGAGCTCACTAATGATACAAATTTCACGAGATAATCAAGATAGATTAATGCTGGGCGCCATTTGGGCAGCCGCAGCAACCACGCTGCTATTTTTACTCTGGGTGGTTTGGCACATCCTAAGTAACGGCCTTGACCACGTCAGTTGGGAGTTTATTACAGGCGCCTATACCCGTATCGGCGAAGCCTCTGGTATTTGGGCCATGATTGTCTCGACCGTGTACATGGTCGGCCTATCACTCGCCTTTGCCGCACCTATTGGCATCATGACGGCTATTTACTTAACCGAGTATGCTGCGCCGGGTAGCAAAGTGGTACAAGTGATCCGTTTTTGCACCGAATCGTTAGCCGGTATTCCGTCGATTGTTTACGGCCTATTTGGCATGACCTTCTTCGTCACGACCTTAGGGCTAGGGTTTTCTATCCTTTCAGGTGCGCTAACACTAGCTATGCTGATTTTGCCTGTGATTATCCGCACCACAGAGGAGGCGCTATTATCCGTACCTATGAGCTATCGCGAAGGTGGCTATGCACTAGGTAGCTCTAAAATCTACACCATCTGCCGCCTAGTTCTACCGAGCGCTCTGCCGGGTATCGTCACTTCGATTATTTTAAGTACCGGCCGCGTGATAGGTGAATCTGCTCCGGTATTTTTAACTGCGGGTATGGTGACCCAAATTCCAGAGTCGGTCTTAGAGTCTGGCCGCACCCTAACTGTTCACCTTTATAAACTGACCCAAGAACTCTTTACCCAGCACGAGTGGGATCAGGCCTACGCTACCGCCACGGTATTGATTGTATTGGTACTTATTTTAAATCTGGCAACCAAAGTGATTGCCTCGCGTTTGAATAAATCATCGAAATAAGGTTATCTCCATGAATAAGCTAGAAGTGAACAACTTAAATCTATTTTACGGCGACAACCATGCGCTAAAGAATATTTCATTAGCCATACCGGCTCGCCAAGTGACCGCACTAATTGGCCCTTCAGGCTGTGGCAAATCTACCTTGCTGCGCACACTAAACCGTATGAATGATTTAGTCGCCGGAGTAAAGATCAATGGCGACGTGATGTTTGACGGCAGCAACATCTATCAAGATGTCGATGTAAAGCACCTAAGAATGCGTGTGGGCATGGTGTTTCAAAAGCCAAACCCTTTCCCTATGAGTATCTATGAAAATGTCGCCTTTGGACTCAGAGCCCAAGGGGTTAAAGACAAGCAAGTGCTAGACGATACTGTTGAGGAGTCATTGCGCAGCGCAGCCCTATGGGATGAAGTTAAAGACAGACTGAATACACCAGCATTCGGCCTATCAGGTGGACAGCAGCAGCGTTTATGTATTGCACGTACTATCGCGATGAAGCCTGAAGTGATTTTAATGGATGAGCCCACCAGCGCACTCGATCCAATAGCTACTCATAAGATTGAGGGGCTGATGGATGAACTCCGCAAACAGTTCACCATTGTTATCGTCACCCACTCGATGAACCAAGCCAAGCGGATCTCCGATAAAACCGCGTTCTTCTGGATGGGAGAGCTGGTTGAGCATGGCGAAACCTCACAGATATTTAATCAACCGCGAGATCAGCGAACCCAAGGCTATGTTAGTGGTGAGTTTGGCTAAATCAGATAACGCCCGCTGCAAACAGTGGGCGTTTTACTCTCTACGTATAGTACATAAGAGCAAGGTTATAGACAGCACTCCCCATCTAAAATGCTGACTTTGCGCCACTAGCTTGTTTAAGGTGCATTAATAAGATAGCTTCGGGGGTAGGTTTATTGATTAAAGAGGCGCTCGTACATGGAAAGAATAAGAGAAGCTCAAGAATACCTGCAGCAAGAGTTTGAGATCTATAACAACGCATCCAGCAAAAAACTCCCCGCACTCGATATTAACTGTCCTGAAAACCTTGAGACAATGTTAGAGTTTGTCACCCGCAGAGAATCTTTAAAACAAACGAAAAAGCCAAACTACCCACCAGCCGCCAAACTTAAGTCTGCCATAGCAGACACTCTGTTATTGCTAGATAATTTCGATATGAAAGTATTTAAAGCTCAGGGCGCGAAAGAAAAGTAACGTTCAGAGCATAGCTAATAGTAAGTATAAAAAGCTTATAGTATAAATAGGACCAGCATTAACAGTGCAGGTTTAAATTGGAACACAAATAAAACATACACCAACAACATATTAACCATCCGCTTTTCAGAAATGATTGTTTTAATTTGAGAACTTGCTAATAAAAAATCTGTTCCTATAATGCCTAAAACCGGGGCGTCCACAAACGTTCCGGTTTTTTTGTGCCTGAAATAAACTCAGGAATTAACTTAATATCCGATGAAATTTAATTTTTATCGGCGGTTTTGCTGCGCGCAAAATCCATGTGAGGAATAAACTATGCGTATTGAACAAGATTTAAAGTTAGGTTTCAAAGATGTTCTTATCCGACCTAAGCGTTCAACGTTAAAGAGTCGTTCTCAAGTAGACTTAAATCGTCAATTTACTTTTAAGCATAGTGGCAAGACCTGGTCTGGTGTGCCTATTATTGCCGCTAACATGGATTCTGTCGCTAGCTTCGAAATGGCAGCTAGCCTAGCCCAGCACAACGTGATGACTGCAGTGCACAAACACTACAGCGTCGAGCAGTGGGGCGAGTTTGTTGCTAGCCAAACGGCTGAAGTACTGCAGCACGTTATGGTTTCAAGCGGTACCTCTGACACAGACTTTATCAAGCTGAGTGAAATCCTAGCTAAGTCTGAAGATCTGAACTTCATCTGTATCGACATCGCTAACGGTTACTCAGAACACCTAGTTGATTACGTACGTAAAGTAAGACAAGCCCACCCACAAGCCGTGATCAGTGCCGGTAACGTAGTCACTGGTGACATGGTTGAAGAGCTTATCATTGCTGGTGCCGATATCGTTAAAGTCGGTATTGGTCCAGGTTCTGTGTGTACCACTCGCGTTAAGACGGGTGTTGGCTATCCACAGCTTTCAGCCATTATCGAGTGTGCCGATGCTGCACACGGCCTAGGCGGTCAAATCATTGGTGACGGCGGCTGTAGCTGTGCTGGTGACGTAGCAAAAGCCTTTGGCGGCGGCGCTGATTTCGTCATGCTTGGCGGTATGCTAGCGGGTCACGAACAGAGTGGCGGAGAAGTCGTTGAGCAAGATGGCAAGATGATGGTGAAGTTCTACGGCATGTCTTCACAGTCTGCCATGGATAAGCACTCTGGCGGTGTTGCTAAGTACCGCGCCGCAGAAGGTAAGACGGTATTACTGCCATTTAAAGGCAGCGTCGATAACACGATTAACGACATTATGGGTGGCGTACGTTCAACTTGTACCTATGTTGGTGCAGCGTCTCTAAAAGAGCTAACTAAGCGTACCACCTTTATCCGTGTTCAAGAGCAAGAAAACAACGTTTACGGTAAAGAGTAAGCAATAATATAGCGCTAACGACTATATAACTGGTTAGCGTTTATATTGATTACATTTTAATAGTAAGGTTTTTATTTAATAAGCTTTAAATAAGTATCACCTTAACTGATTAAATATAAAAACGGCTACCTAGGTAGCCGTTTATTGTTTCACTCATTGCCAATTAAATACTTACTCAACAGTAACTGACTTAGCCAAGTTACGTGGCTGGTCAACGTCGGTACCTTTAATCAAGGCCACATGATAAGAAAGCAATTGTAGTGGGATAGTATAGATAAGTGGTGCCATAAACTCATCACAATGCGGCACAGGGATCACCTTCATGGTGTCATCTGATTCAAACTCGGCATCTTTATCTGCAAACACATACATCAAGCCGCCACGAGCACGCACTTCTTCTACGTTAGATTTAAGTTTCTCTAATAGCTCGTTGTTTGGCGCAACCACGATAACGGGCATATCGGCATCGATAAGCGCTAGTGGACCATGCTTAAGTTCACCAGAAGCATAAGCTTCAGCGTGAATATAAGAGATCTCTTTAAGCTTTAGTGCACCTTCCATCGCGATTGGATATTGATCACCGCGACCTAAAAATAGTGCGTTGTGCTTATCGGCGAAGTCTTCTGCGAGCTCTGCGATAGCATCGTCTAGGCCTAGCGCTTGCTCTACTTTAGCAGGCATAGACTGCAGGCTCTGAGTAATCGCCGCTTGCATCTCGTCAGACATACCGTTGTAACGGCCAATTGCCGTAGTCAGCATCAATAGACCTGCTAGTTGCACAGTAAAGGCTTTAGTCGAAGCTACACCAATCTCGGCGCCAGCTTTCATCATGTAAGCCATATCTGATTCACGTACTAGCGATGAACCCGGTGCGTTACAGATTGTCAGTGTCGCCTTGTAGCCCATCTCTTTAGCCAAACGCATTGCTGCCAAGGTATCGGCTGTTTCACCTGATTGTGAAATAGTGACTAACAGGCTATTTGGGAACAGGTGCGATTTGCGGTAACGGAACTCAGATGCGATTTCGACGTTACAAGACACCCCAGCCCAATCTTCTAGCCAGTAACGCGCAGCCATACCCGCATGGTAACTGGTACCACAAGCAATAATCTGTACGTGCTTAATGTCTTTTAAGAATTCGGCTGCGTTATCACCAAAAGCAGTATCTAATACTTTACCACCTGCAATACGACCTTCAAGCGTGCGCGCGATAGCTGTTGGCTGCTCGTAGATCTCTTTTAGCATGTAGTGACGGTATTCACCTTTATCACCGGCGTCATGAGTCACTTCAGACTCTTTAACTTCACGCTCAACTGCATTACCGTCAACATCATAAATGTTCACTTCACGGCGAGTCACTTCAGCCACATCGCCCTCTTCTAAGAAAGCGAATGAACGAGTCACTGGCAGTAATGCCAACTGATCTGAGGCAACAAAGTTCTCACCAAGACCATAACCAATAACCAACGGGCTGCCAGAGCGAGCCACGATCATGCGTTCGCTGTCAGTACGGTCGATAACCACTGTACCGTAAGCACCTTCAAGCTGCTTAACGCTTGCTTGAACTGCTGCAAGTAACGTGTCATGAGTTTTTAACTTGTGGTGAACTAAGTGGCAAATCACCTCTGTGTCAGTGTCTGACGCAAAGCTATAACCTAAGCCTTTTAGCATCTCACGTAGTTTATTGTGGTTTTCGATAATCCCGTTATGTACAACGGCGATATCACCTTCAGATAAATGTGGATGCGCGTTTCGCTCACTTGGCTCACCGTGAGTCGCCCAACGCGTGTGAGCGATACCCGTACCACCAGCTAAAGGTGCAGCATCAAGCGCAGCAGACAATTCTTGCACCTTACCTACACGGCGAGTTCTGTTTAACTCACCGTTATTAAGTACCGCTACACCCGCTGAATCATAACCACGGTATTCTAGGCGTCTTAGGCCTTCCACAAGAATTTCAGCTACATCTCTTTGCGCTACAGCGCCTACGATTCCACACATATTTAGTTACCTAGCTTCTCTCTTTGAGAGTTAAAGTTAAAAATTGAATTTGAAATGGATAGTTCATCAAGCCACGTGCTTGTAATCATTACCCTGCATAAGGTGCAAGAATGACTCGCACCCCATGGTTAGAAATTGTCTCTAGCGCTTCGCTTGGCAACTTATCGTCTGTTACCAGCACACTAATCTTGCTCCAAGGTAGCTCAAGATTAGGAATACGACGACCCAGCTTTTCTGACTCGAGCATCACCACCACTTCACGTGATACTTCGGCCATTACCTTACTTAAGCCGGTTAGTTCGTTGAAGGTTGTAGTTCCACGCTGAAGATCGATACCGTCTGCACCGATAAACAGTTGATCGAAGTTGTAAGACCGTAGTACTTGCTCGGCAATCTGGCCCTGGAAGGACTCAGAGTGAGGGTCCCAGGTCCCTCCAGTCATCAATAAGGTCGGCTCGTTTTCAAGGTCGTGAATCGCATTAGCCAAGGCCAATGAGTTGGTCATCACCAGTAAACCACGTTTACTGTTAAGCTCACCGATCAAGCCTGATGTGGTGCTGCCGCTATCGATGATGATGCGATTATGATCTTTAATTAATTCAGCAGCGGCTCTAGCGATAGATAGCTTGTTAGGCGCTATCTTGGCAGAGAACTGCTGCATCACCTCATCTGGCACGGCGACAGCTCCACCATAACGGCGTAGCAATAGGCCGCTCTTCTCTAGGGTGGCTAAGTCTTTACGAATGGTGACTTCAGAGGTTTCGAAACGTAAGGATAACTCCTCAACACTCACCTCGCCTTGCTGATTAAGCAGGCTAATAATGCTGTGGCGTCGCTGTTGAGTGTTTCGTTTATTCATAAAACCTTTCGCTAAGTTTCGGTTCGAAAGATACATTATAGGGAAACGAAACTTAATTGCCAATTTTAAGATATAAAAGACAAAAAAAAGCCTCAACTTAAGGTTGAGGCTTTCTCTTTCGATTTTAACTCGCTATTTAGAACTTAGCTTCTAGTGCCAAGCTAAAGTGACGACCTTGACCCACAGTAACATCAGTGTTGGTGCCACCAGCTAGATAATCTGTATCGAATAGGTTCTTCACGTTAACACGCATGCTAACATCGCTCCCCATTACGTCCATAGTGTATGCAGCGCCCATATCGAAACGCACATAGCCGTCTTTGCTAATGCTGTTACTGGTATTAGCGAAACGCTCACCCACATAGATAGCACCAAAGTTAAGGGCTAAGTCATCTGTCATCTCATAACGAGTCCAGACGTTTGCTGACCACTCAGGCGCATCAACAGGAGTCTTACCATTTAAACTATCTGTTTCAGGACGAAGATACTCAGCATCTAAGTACATCATAGAACCCGTCATAAACCAGCTATCGCTAACTTGACCTTGAGCGCCCATTTCAAAACCTTTATGGCGCTGTTCACCAGACTGGGTCGTGATGGTTTGGCTGCTACCTTCAATCTCTTCTGTTACGGTCACGTTCGAAACAGTAATATCGAATACCGCACCAGTTAATAGTAAGCTGCCATCAAATAGCTCCCACTTAGTACCAATCTCATACTGTTCACCGTATTCAGGATCTAGGTTCTTACCATCATTAACATCATCAATGTCGTTCACTATCCCTTGCGGCGTGAAGCTCTTAGAGTAGTTAACATAGATACTGCCATTATCGGCTGGTGAGTAAATCACACCAAACTTAGGAGAGACCGCATAACTGTTATTACCCGCCCCCTCTTTCTTCTGTTCGTCATAACGTACACCAGCTAGCACTTGCCATTCGTCGGTGATAGAAACTAAATCTTGAACATAGAAGCCGTAGTGCTTGTACTCACTCTCGTACAAAGTTTCATCACGATTATAATCTAGATCAGGTTTAGGCATTGGCTGACCAGGCATCACAACTTGTTTCTTCTCACCTGAGTCTTTTAGCTGACCATAGTAATAATCCAGCATATTAGCGCCGATAAGCAGCTGATGCTCTATGTCACCAGTATAGAAGTTACCAGTGAAATCAACATAGCCCGTCTTATGCTGCCAGTCATCATAACGGTCAAATGGGCTGACATAGTAGCCATCGGTAAATGGATCGTCAGAACCACTAATTAGTGATGGAGAAGAGTCTAAACGCTGACGATTAAA
The DNA here is from genome assembly GCF_000018285.1 of Shewanella pealeana ATCC 700345. Classification (NCBI taxonomy): domain Bacteria; kingdom Pseudomonadati; phylum Pseudomonadota; class Gammaproteobacteria; order Alteromonadales; family Shewanellaceae; genus Shewanella; species Shewanella pealeana. The sequence goes on from NC_009901.1 coordinate 5,150,036, forward strand.
CTGCTGATCGTTATAACCCGCTTTCACTTTCCAGTCATCAGACAAGTGATAAGTCAGCTCTGCACCTAGATTAGAGATGGTGTTGTCGGTAAACGCCCAAGGCTGATCCCAGATGATGTCACGGCCACCAATCAGGTCACCGCTGCTATCTAACCAACCACCGCGGTCGATGCCCGTCTTGTCTTGAGTATGGTCATATTTAAGTGACAACATTAAGTCGTCAGTAATATCAAACTCTAGGTTTAGGTAACCTAACCAGCGGTCACGCTCTTGATTAGTACCATCTTGGTACTCTCTCCAATAAGTCGTATCTTGCTTAACTAGCACTGTACGGTAACGAATTGTCTCTGCTTCGTTTAAGCTACCACCAGCGTCCAACTGGAAACGTGTCGAGCCATTCTCATCCGTATCGAAGCCAATATCCAACATCGTTTCATAGGTTGGCTTCTTGGTAACCATGTTGATCAAGCCGCCAGGACCAGACTGACCATATAACATAGAAGAAGGACCTTTTAACACTTCAACTTGTTGTAGTGTTTCAATAGGCTGCACGTAGTGAGACCACTGCTGTTGACCATTGATTAAGAAGCCTGAGCCAGAAGAAAGTTCGAAACCACGAATATTAAATACTTGGCGGTTCCACTTTTCAGAGCCGCCAGTTACGCTCGAGTCGTTAACTAGCACTTCAGAAAGGTTTGTAGCTAACTGCTCATCAGTCACAAAGTCAGGAATAACAGTAACTGATTGAGGGGTGTCTAAGATGTCGATGTCACCACGCATAGCTCCAGAAGATGAGCCAGCGTTATAATCATTAAAACTGCGTCCGGTAACGGAAATACGCTCGATATTGCTATCAACTTTAACATTTGATTCTGCTGTCGCTTCTTCAGCAAAAGCAGTTGATGAAGCCAATGCAGCAACGATTGCCAACCCTACGCGAGAAAACTTAAATGACGTCCCGACAGACATATCCAACCCCAATAATGAAACATGAATGTAATATTTGAGTCGCAATATAAATGAGAACTATTTTTATTTAAGGTTCTTTACACTTCTTTACAAAGCCAAGTGACGCACCTCTAATAAACAAGAAAAACACAACACAAACAACCGCAAACGTAACAGCTTGTATCAGAATTTTCGCAGTGTAATTATCAATATACCCTTACTTTACTGCTTAAATTTAAAACAAAAAAGGCGACCAATTGGTCGCCTTTAAAATCAAAATCACGCTTATTTTTTCAGCTTAACTGGTCGTGGCCAACCTGTTAAATGACGTTGTTTAACACGAGTAATCACTAACTCGTTTTCCGCCACATCTTTAGTGATAGTCGAACCCGCTCCTAACGTCGCACCTTTTCCAATAGTCACAGGGGCAACTAGCTGAGTATCACTACCAACAAACACATTGTCTTCGATAATGGTTTGGAACTTGTTAGCACCGTCATAGTTACAAGTAATGGTGCCTGCACCTATGTTTACACCGCTACCAATTGTCGCATCGCCAATATAGGCTAAGTGACCCGCTTTAGAGCCTTTACCTAATACCGCTTTTTTCATCTCTACGAAGTTACCAATGTGGGCATCTTCTTTAAGCTCGGCACCTGGACGTAAACGTGCAAAAGGTCCTGCACTGGCATCGACACCGACTTTGGCACTCTCGATAATAGAGTAAGGTTTGATTACGGCATTGTCGCTAATATCGCAATCGATAAGGATCACACCCGCGCCAATAGTCACGTTATTACCAATAGTCACCTTGCCTTCGATAACCACGTTAACGTCGATCATCACGTCCATACCCACAGTAACATCACCACGAATATCGATGCGAGCAGGATCACGCAGATTAGCCCCTTCAAGCATTAGCTTTTCAGCTGCGCGAGCCTGGTAAGCACGCTCTAACTGAGCCAGCTGCACGCGGTTATTCGCGCCTTCAACTTCTACCGCGGACTCAGGCTGGGCAGTGGTAATAGCCACGCCATCTCTGTGCGCCATAGCCACGATATCGGTAAGGTAGTATTCACCTTGGGCGTTATCAGATGACAACTGACCAAGCCAAGCTTTAAGTTGCTTACCCGGTGCAGCCATTATGCCAGTGTTGATCTCATTAATAGCAAGCTGCTCAGTATTGGCATCTTTTTGCTCAATAATGCCAACTACACTTCCACCTTCTCTAACTATGCGCCCATAACCCGTCGGATTTGGTAAGTTAACGGTTAAGATAGCTAAACCATTCTCTTCTCTAGCAGCAAGTAAAGCTTCAAGCGTAGATGCTTGGATAAGCGGTACATCGCCATAAAGGATCAGTACAGTATCATCATCAGCGATATTTGCACTCGCCTGCGCTACCGCATGGCCCGTGCCCAATTGCTCGGCTTGTAGCACCCAGTTTAGTTGCTGCTCACCCAATCTTGCTTGCAACTTATCGGCGCCATAGCCGTAAACCAGCTGAATAGCATCGCTACCGACTTGATACGCAGTATCGATTACATGCTGAACCATGCTCTTGTGTGCAATTGGGTGAAGAACTTTTGGAAGATCTGAGCGCATGCGGGTTCCCTTGCCTGCGGCCAAAATCACTACATTCAGTGCCATGGATATATCCTTGAGCTAGTGCTTTATCTAATATTAGAAAAATGAGAGCTATATTTGAGTTTTGATTTTAAGCGATACGGGTATTAAAAGCGACTCGACTTATAACTGAAGAAGTATTAGAAGCTGATAGTTTTATCTGCCACAAGTACCCATTGTGCAAGATCATCCATGGTAGCCATCTCACAGCCCTCAACCACCTTCAGGTCTGTCAATCCACGAGCATACATACAGGAACTACAGAACTTAACCTGTGTTTTTTGTGCAATAACTATCTCTAGCATCTGCTGAATATTATAACCTTCGGCTGGCTTTTGATTGGGTAAAACGGCTGTCACTGCATCAGACAATAAAAAAATACTCACCTTAGCAGGAGAGTAATCTTGTTCATTAAGCTGTATAGCTAAACGAAGCGCATTAAACAGCTTTTCAGAGCCATAAGGGGCGTCATTAACGATAATAAGCACGTGTTGCATGGGAAAGTTTCTCTGACGTTAGATTAGTGCGAGAGGGTAACACTCCATTCGAATCAGGATTCTTACGCAGATCACGTTCAAAGATAAATCTAGGTTTTAGCAAAAAGGTTCTAGATCCTAGGACGCTGCGCTACGAGGACGGGCTAAAGCCCTGCTAGGAAGAGCAAAAGCAAAAATCAGTACCATGCTCCGCTTTCTGTTTTTTGCACTTCCCACCTTTACCGTAAGCATAGTGTTCCCTAGGCCGCAGGCCGTTCATCTTTGCTTTCCTAGAACCTTTCTTCGCTTTTCCTAGGACCTTCTTTTAGATACAAAAAAGGCGCCCTAGGGCGCCTTTTTTCATCAAACAATAACCTTATCTGGCAATGTTCTTCTTGATGGTCTCGACTACGCGCAATTGAGCGATAGCCTGAGCTAGCTCAACCGCAGCTGCCGCATAGTTGAAGTCTGCGCCAGCACCCGCCATAGCGGTTTCTGCACGGAGCTTAGCTTCAGCTGCTGCTTGCTCGTCAATCTCATCGGCACGCAATACGACGTCAGCCAATACTGAAATTGAAGAAGGTTGTACTTCCAGGATACCACCTGAAAGATAAAACACTTCTTCGCTTCCATTTTGCTTGACGATGCGCGCCATGCCAGGCTTGATACTTGTCAACAGAGCTGCGTGACCAGGCATAATACCTAGTTCACCTTCTGTTCCTGATACTTGTAGCTGAGCTACTCGACCAGAAAAGATATGATTCTCTGCGCTTACCATATCAAGCTGTACTGTCATGGCTGCCATCCGTTCTCCTTAAACTAAGTCAGAGACTTAGTTATTTTTTGTTAGCTTTCTCAACAGCTTCGTCGATTGAACCAACCATGTAGAACGCCTGCTCTGGAAGGTGATCGAACTCACCCTCTAGAATGCCCTTGAAGCCACGGATTGTGTCTTTAAGAGAAACGTACTTACCTGGAGAACCGGTGAATACTTCTGCTACGAAGAATGGCTGTGAAAGATATTTTTCAATCTTACGAGCACGGAATACAGTTGTCTTATCTTCATCAGATAATTCATCCATACCTAGGATCGCAATGATATCTTTCAGCTCTTTGTAGCGCTGAAGTACGGTTTGAACACCGTTAGCAACATCGTAATGCTCTTGGCCAACAACCTGTGGATCTAGCTGACGTGAAGTCGAATCCAATGGGTCAACCGCTGGGTAAATACCTAGCGAAGCAATGTTACGAGACAATACAACAGTCGCATCTAAGTGAGCGAAGGTTGTTGCTGGTGATGGATCCGTTAAGTCATCCGCAGGTACGTATACGGCTTGAACAGAGGTAATAGACCCTGTCTTAGTCGATGTAATACGCTCCTGAAGTACACCCATCTCTTCAGCCAATGTTGGCTGGTAACCTACTGCTGATGGCATACGGCCTAGCAGTGCAGATACTTCAGTACCTGCCAAGGTGTAACGATAGATGTTATCTACGAAGAAAAGAACGTCTTTACCTTCGTCACGGAACTTCTCAGCCATAGTTAGACCAGTCAGTGCCACACGTAGACGGTTTCCTGGAGGCTCGTTCATCTGACCATATACCATGGCCACTTTATCTAGAACGCCAGAATCTTCCATCTCGTAGTAGAAGTCGTTACCCTCACGAGTACGCTCACCTACACCAGCGAAAACTGATAAACCAGAGTGTGCTTTAGCGATGTTGTTAATAAGTTCCATCATGTTGACGGTCTTACCAACACCAGCACCACCAAACAGACCAACTTTACCACCCTTAGCGAATGGACATACAAGGTCGATAACCTTGATACCAGTCTCTAAAAGTTCAGTTGTGTTTGACTGATCTTCGTATGAAGGAGCTTCACGGTGGATCACATAGCGATCTTCTTCACCGATAGGGCCCGCTTCATCAACAGGCTCACCCAATACGTTCATAATACGGCCTAGGGTCGCAGACCCAACCGGAACAGTAATTGGTGAACCAGAGTTTACAACCTCTAGGCCACGACGCAGACCATCTGAAGAACCCATAGCGATGGTACGAACTACACCACCACCAAGTTGCTGCTGAACTTCCAGCACCAAGCCTTCACTTTTGATCTCTAGAGCGTCATATACCTGAGGTACGGCATCATGTGGAAACTCTACGTCCACAACCGCGCCAATTACTTGGACAACAGTACCTGTGCTCATGATTAATCCTCTAAAACTTGTATTCGTTACCTAGCCTAAACGGCGGCAGCACCTGAAACAATTTCCGACAATTCTTGCGTAATCGCAGCCTGACGGGCTTTGTTATAGACCAACTGCAAGTCACCGATAAGTTCACCAGCGTTGTCTGTTGCAGCTTTCATAGCAACCATACGGGCCGCTTGCTCAGATGCAATATTTTCGACAACACCCTGATAAACCTGAGATTCCACAAAGCGAACCAACAAAGTATCTAACAATAACTTTGGATCTGGCTCGTAAATGTAATCCCACTGATGAGTAAACTCATCATCTTCTGACTTAGGCAAAGGTAGCAGCTGCTCGATCACCGGGGCTTGCGTCATAGTATTCACAAACTTGTTGAATACTACGTACAAACGGTCCAGCTTGCCTTCGTTGTATGCTTCTAGCATCACACGTACTGTTCCGATCAAGTCGGCTAGCTTTGGAGCATCGCCTAAACCTGAAGCAGAAGCAGATACTTGTCCGCCAAAGCTATTGAAGAACTGGGCACTACGTGCACCAATTGTACAGAATTCAACTTCTGCACCAGCTTCACGCTGTTTCTTCACGTCTGCGACAACCTTCTTGAAAAGGTTGACGTTCAGACCACCACAAAGACCACGGTCGGTTGACACAACAATGTAACCAACACGCTTAGCTTCTCGCACTTCCAAATATGGATGCTTATATTCGAGAGAACCTTGCGCCACGTGACCGATCACCTTACGCATATTTTCTGCATATGGACGGCTAGCTGCCATGCGATCTTGTGCTTTACGCATTTTACTCGCGGCAACCATTTCCATTGCAGACGTGATCTTCTGAGTGTTTTGAACACTCGCGATCTTGGTTTTAATCTCTTTAGCGTTGGCCATCTTTACTCTCCAATTCTGGACCTGAGGTGCCAGAGGCACCTCTAAAATTTACCAGGTTTGGGTTTCTACGAACTTGTCCAGGCTAGCCTTCAACTCACCTTCGATATCAGCGTTATAATCGCCAGTATCGTTGATAGTCTTCATTAGGTCAGCATGTTCACTGTTCATGAAAGAGAGCAGAGACGCTTCGAAATCACCGACTTTATTCAGCGCAACACTCTTCAAGTAACCTTTTTCAGCTGCGAAAATAGACACAGACTGATCAGCGATACTCATTGGAGCATATTGCTTTTGCTTCATTAGTTCGGTAACACGCTCACCATGCTCAAGCTGAGCACGAGTTGCATCATCTAAGTCAGATGCAAACTGTGAGAACGCTGCAAGCTCTCGATACTGTGCAAGAGCGGTACGGATACCACCAGACAGTTTCTTGATGATCTTAGTCTGCGCCGCACCACCAACACGAGAAACAGAGATACCAGGGTTAACAGCTGGACGTAAGCCAGAGTTAAACAGGTCTGTTTCAAGGAAGATCTGACCATCGGTAATCGAAATTACGTTAGTCGGTACGAATGCAGAAACGTCACCAGCTTGAGTTTCAATAATTGGTAGAGCAGTCAAAGAACCAGTTTGGCCTTTAACTTCACCTTTAGTGAACTTCTCAACATACTCGGCGTTAACACGTGAAGCACGTTCCAACAGACGAGAGTGAAGATAGAATACATCACCTGGGTATGCTTCACGTCCTGGTGGACGCTTAAGAAGCAATGAGATCTGACGGTAAGCAACTGCTTGCTTAGACAAATCATCATATACGATTAGTGAGTCTTCACCGCGGTCGCGGAAGTATTCACCCATTGTACAACCAGAGTATGGAGCCAAATATTGTAGTGCAGCAGCTTCAGAAGCTGTAGCAACAACAACAATGGTGTTCGCCAAAGCGCCGTGCTCTTCTAGCTTGCGTACCACGTTAGCGATAGTAGAAGCCTTTTGGCCTACTGCAACGTATACACACTTAATGCCAGAATCTTTTTGGTTGATAATCGCGTCGATCGCTAGAGCGGTTTTACCGATCTGGCGGTCACCAATGATCAATTCACGTTGTCCACGACCGATTGGGATCATAGAGTCAACGGCTTTATAACCAGTTTGCACTGGCTGATCGACTGATTTACGCTCAATTACACCAGGTGCAATTACTTCAACAGGAGAGAAACCATCGCTATCGATAGGTCCTTTACCGTCAATTGGTTCACCTAGAGTGTTGACTACACGGCCTAATAGACCACGGCCAACAGGTACTTCCAAAATACGGCCTGTTGTTTTAACTTTGTCGCCTTCTGCCAAAGTGGCATAAGGGCCCATTACTACGGCACCGACAGAATCACGTTCTAAGTTCAACGCGATTGCAAAACGGTTGCCAGGCAGCTCGATCATTTCACCCTGCATTACATCGGCTAGGCCGTGGATGCGGATGATGCCGTCACTTACTGCAACGATAGTACCTTCGTTGCGAGCTTCACTAACGACTTCGAACTGCTCGATCCGCTGTTTAATCAGATCGCTGATTTCAGTGGAATTCAGTTGCATGCTCAAACTCCCAATTACGATTGCAGCGAATCAGACAGACGCGAAATTTTTCCGCGGACCGAGCCATCAATGACTAAGTCTCCTGCCGTGATAATTACACCAGCAATAAGGCTGGTATCTATGCTGCAATTCAGCTTAACTTTGCGTGCTAGGCGTTTCTCTAAAGAAACGCTCAGCGCTTGTAGTTGCTCTGAGGTTAGCTCTGTAGCTGAAACGATTTGCGCTTCAACTTCTTTCGCATACTCACGTTGCATCTCAACAAATTGTTGAGCAACAGCTGGTAGCACAACTAAACGACCGTTTTCAGCCATTACCTTTAACAGGTTCTGAGCTTGCTCATTGATTTGCTCACCACAAACTCCAATAAAGAGTTCAGCAAGCTTACCGCTGGCTACAGAGCCAGACAGTAAAGGCTGCATAGTTTCGTTTTCACTAACTAATGCGGCGAAGTTCAGCATTTCTGCCCAACTCTCTACTGCTTTCTGTTCAAGAGCGAAGTCAAAAGCTGCCTTTGCGTAAGGACGAGCGATGGTGGTTATTTCAGCCATAACTCAAGCTCCTTATTTAAAGTTCAGCAACAAGTTTATTAACTATGTCACTGTGTGCGGCTTCATCAATCGAACGTTCAAGAATCTTCTCTGCGCCAGCAATAGCTAAAATAGCGACTTGCTTACGTAGATCTTCTTTCACGCGATTACGTTCGTTTTCAATTTCAGCATGACCCTGAGCGATGATTTTCGCACGCTCTGTATCAGCTTCAACCTTTGCTTCATCAACGATTTGAGCTTTGCGTTTATTAGCTTGCTCAATGATTTCGTTTGCTGTTGCTTTAGCGTCTTTTAGCTGCTCCGTGGCTTTCACCTGAGCTAACTCTAAATCTTTTGCAGCACGTCCTGCATCAGCTAGACCATCAGCAATTTTCTTCTGGCGTTCTTCGATAGCGTTCATCAATGGCGGCCATACAAACTTCATGCAAAACCACACAAAGAGAAGAAAAGAAATCGCTTGGCCTAGCAGGGTAGCGTTAATACTCATAACGACAACTCCTTCTAAGGGGGACGATTAGCCTGCTAATTGACCTAAGAACGGGTTAGCGAATACGAAGAATAATGCAACACCAACTGCAATCATTGAGATCGCATCAAGTAGACCAGCTACAATGAACATTTTAGTTTGAAGTGCAGGAGCAAGTTCTGGCTGACGAGCAGAAGCTTCTAGGAATTTACCACCTAGAATAGCAAAGCCAATACCAGTACCTAGCGCTGCTAAGCCGATCATAATTGCAACAGCTATTGCTGTAAAGCTAATTACAGTTTCCATTTTATCTCCGATAAGTATCTAATTTTTAATAAATTAATGGTCTTCATGTGCCATGCTTAGATATACAATCGTAAGCATCATGAAGATAAACGCCTGTAGCACAATTACCAAAATATGGAAAATGGCCCAAGGCACTGATAATGCAAACTGAGCCCACCAAGGCATCAGTGCTATCAGAATAAAGATCAACTCACCTGCATACAGGTTACCAAACAGACGAAGCGATAATGAAATCGGCTTCGCAACCAAGGTCACTGTTTCCAATACAAAGTTAATTGGAATTAGTGCCCAATGATTGAAAGGCTGCATAGTCAGTTCTTTAGTGAACCCACCAATACCTTTAACCTTGATACTGTAAAAAACAATTAACGCGAACACACTTAAAGCTAAGCCTAAAGTAACGTTCAAGTCAGTTGTTGGTACAATCTTTAGGTAAGGTACGCCTAAGAATCGTTTGGCGGCCTCAGGTACAAAGTCAACAGGGATCAAGTCCATTAAGTTCATCAGGAAAACCCAGACGAAAATAGTTAGACCTAATGGTGCGATAACTGCATTTTTCCCATGAAATGAGTCTTTTACAATTTTATCTACACCTTCCACGCACATTTCAACGAAACATTGAAGCTTGCCTGGAACGCCAATTGTTGCCTTCTGTCCTACTTTGTAGAATAACCACAAAAATAGAACCCCTAGACCAACTGAAAACAAAAGTGAGTCAATGTGCCAAGTCCAAAATCCAGCATCTTGACATGCATAGTTAAAAGCAATCCCGCCATCAGCGGAACACATTTTCGCATTAGTCAGGTGATGCTGGATATAGTCGGAAGCCGTTACGGTTAACGTGTCATCCCCAGTTGTCGCCATGATTAATCTCACTTAATTTTGTTTGAAGTATAAAGGGGCTGTCCACGGTACGACTAACACGAGTAGATAACTGACGAATAACGGCATGAATGACGATTTCATCAAACCAAATGCAAGTGAAAATAACACAATGGTTAACAGCAACTTTACCGCTTCCCCCAGGAAAAAAGACCGTACGACTTTTCCTGATGCTTGTGCTCCCGCATGGGAAAAAGCTAGGGTTGCGAACACAAAATTAGGGAGTACAGCAATAGCGCCACCTGCCAAAGCAGATAGGCCATACGGTCCCCCCCACATAGCGAAAAAGAAAAGTGAAACACATCCAGTCATCGCTGCCTGTAGTAATACTATTTTATAGGCTGACCACCGGCCACGACGTGCTAAAACCTTGCTCAATTTGTCTTCTCCGCATTATAACTTCTTGATTCGGTGACCGGATTACAAATATCCGAGTAAACTCGAGCTTCAAAAAGCTTGCGAAAGTATACCGTTTCAGGCTTTCAAAGCAAGTTCAACAACTAGAAAAAGGGGACTTTTAGCGTGATCTACGCCAAAAGTCTAAAAGAGGAAGATTAACGAATGTCACAAAGTTACATAATATCGTGTTAACTTTGTTTTTTTAGTGGATTTTGCTGATAATTCCCTCTAATTCAGACAAATTTTGATAATTAATTACCATTTTACCTTTGCCCTTCTTGTTATGGGTTAACGAAACCTTGGCACCTAATCTTTCAATTAATTGGCTCTCTAGACGGACTACATCATGATCTTTAGCTGGTTTTTCGACGATTTCAGTTTGATTTAAGGTTTTACTGACTAATCGTTCGGTTTCACGAACTGTTAATTCTTTAGCGACGACCAATCGAGCGAGATTAGTTTGCTCATCTCCACTGATTGCCAACAGTGCACGACCATGTCCCATATCGATATCACCATACTCAAGCATACGTTTTACAGGTTCGTTAAGGCCATTTAAACGCAGTAAGTTAGATACGGTAGCGCGAGACTTACCCACAGCGTCGGCAATCTGCTGGTGAGTTAAATCAAACTCTTCAATTAGGCGGTTTAATGCAATCGCTTCTTCCATTGCATTTAGGTCTTCACGCTGAATGTTTTCGATTAGCGCGATGGCAACGGCCGCTTCATCAGCAACCTGTTTAACGATACAAGGAATAGCACTGAGGCCCGCTAATTGCGATGCACGCCAGCGGCGTTCACCGGCGATGATCTCATAGCTTTCAGGTGAAACCTTTCGAACCACAATAGGCTGGATAATACCTTGGGCCCGAATCGACTCGGCAAGCTCTTCTAGCGCCTCTGACGACATGTCCTTACGCGGCTGATATTTACCCGGTTGTAATCTATCTATATCTAAAGTGATTAAGTCATCGTTCTTAATGTCTTGCTCAACTTCTATAGCGGGGGCTACGCGTTGACTAGCCGCTTGACTGGTACTTAGTAGTGCATCTAGGCCTTTACCCAAGCCTCTTTTTTTCAGTGTCATTTCTTATCCTTAAACTTGCTCAGCCTGGGTTAATTGCTCCGCACGGCGAATAATTTCGCCAGCTAATGCTAGATAGGCTTTGGCCCCTGCGCTCGATTTATCGTAATACATAGCAGGCGCACCAAAACTTGGCGCCTCGGCTAAACGAACATTCCGTGGGATCACAGTACGGTAAACTTTGTCACCGAAGTGTTGTTTCAACTGATCGGATACATCATTAGAGAGTCGATTACGCGGATCGTACATGGTACGTAAGATCCCTTCGATATGCAGACCATGGTTAACCATAGCGCCAAGCTTACTAATGGTGTCCATCAATGCCGTGAGCCCTTCCAGTGCATAATACTCACACTGCATAGGAACAAGCACAGAGTCAGCTGCAGACATGGCATTCACAGTTAACATGTTCAGTGATGGTGGGCAGTCGATGAAAATATAATCGTAATCATCTTTGATTGGGGCGAGGGCATTGCGTAAACGAACCTCTCGAGCAAAAAACTCCATGAGTTTAATCTCGGCAGCCGTCACATCACCATTTCCAGCGATCAGATCGTATTTGCCATTTGTATCTCGACAAACAACTTCCTCAAATGGCTTTTCTTCAACTAACAACTCATAAGCTGTGTTTTCGACAGTATATTTATCAATACCGCTACCCATGGTCGCATTGCCTTGCGGATCAAGATCGATCAACAAAACACGACGTTTGGTCGCCGCTAGAGAGGCTGCCAAATTTACACAAGTTGTTGTTTTTCCGACGCCACCTTTCTGGTTGGCCACGGCAATCACTTTACCCACAATATCACCCTGTCAGTCACTTTTATTGTATTTCCAGGCGATACTCGCTACTGGAATTAGTGCACAAATCTAATGGTTATTAGTAACAAATTGCTTGAAGCGCTGAAAGATTGCAACTGTTCAGTACGCTTTATCAGCAGCAGCTCACTTCAACCCGGTATATATCTATCGCCACTTAGACAAAATAAGCTTGCGAGTGCGATAGTTCTCCACTCGCATAAAGATCGTTAGTCTTGCTTGATAACTCGCAGCAAATGGCGCTGCTCATCAAGTTTAGGTACTTTTAGTTCTATGGTATCGGTCACCACAAAGCCAGCAGGCATCTGTGACATCTCTTCTTCACTTAGTTGGCCTTTCAGTGCATAGAAGCAACCATCTGCTTTTGGTAAGTGATGGCACCAATGCAGCATATCTTGAATAGATGCAAATGCGCGGCTTAATACACCGTCAAACAAGTCTTTAGGTTGATAAGCCTCTACACGACTTTCAATCGAAGAGATATTGTTGATACCGAGCTCAAACTGCACCTGCTTCTGAAAGCGAATCCGCTTACCTAAGCTATCGAGCAGTACGAATTCTTTATCTGGATTTAAGATCGCTAGCGGGATCCCTGGCAATCCAGGTCCTGTGCCTACGTCGATAAAGCGCGATCCTTTTAGGTGCGGAGACACCACTAAGCTGTCCATAATATGGCGAATTAACATCTGCTCAGGATCTCGCACTGAGGTTAAGTTAAATGCCTTGTTCCACTTATTGAGCATGCCAACAAAGTCTACAAGCTGCTTTTTTTGCTGCTCGGTAGCAGTCAGGCCAACTTCGGCCAAATAATCATTTAATTGGGCAGATAACACAGTTTGTGTCCTCAAATAAAGCGAATCAAAAATCAATCGGTATTATGAAGTGCTGAAAAGATGAAGGGAAGCCTCAAAGCTTCCCTTTATCATGCAAAACTACCGAATATGTGGCGAACTAAGCGCTTTTACGTAATAAACCACGTTTTTTAAGATGAACCAGCAAAATTGAAATAGCAGCTGGCGTCATACCTGAAATACGAGAGGCTTGGCCAATGGTTTCAGGTTTATGTTCATTCATCTTGGCAATTACTTCGTTAGATAAACCAGGTACTTCTTGGTAATCCAAATCTAACGGTAGCAGAGTAGTCTCATGACGAATCGCCTTATCAATCTCGCCTTGCTGACGCTGAATATAACCAGAGTACTTAACTTGGATCTGAACCTGCTCTGCAGCACGTTGATCTTCAAGCGAAGGACCAAAACCGTCAATAGACATCAGTTTCGGGTAATCCATTTCTGGACGACGCAATAGATCTTCAAACGTAGCTTCACGAGTGATCGGTGTATTCAGATGCGGGTTCAACGCTTCAACCAAGGGTGAATTTGGGTGGACCCACTGACCGCGTAAGCGCTGTAGTTCAGTTTCGATCGATTCCATCTTCTCGCTAAACAGTGCCCAACGATTATCATCGACTAATCCAAGTTCACGACCTTTCTCAGTTAAACGCAGATCGGCGTTATCTTCGCGAAGCAGCAAACGGTATTCCGCGCGGCTAGTGAACATGCGGTACGGTTCTTTAGTGCCTAAAGTCGATAAGTCATCAACTAAAACACCTAGATAGGCTTGATCACGACGCGGACACCAAGCTTCTTTGCCTTGCACTTGCAGTGAGGCGTTCATGCCGGCTAATAGGCCTTGTGCACCCGCTTCTTCGTAACCTGTTGTGCCGTTGATCTGACCAGCAAAGAATAAACCTGCAATGGTTTTGGTCTCTAGTGAGTTTTTAAGATCGCGAGGATCGAAATAATCATACTCAATCGCATAGCCTGGACGCATGATCTCAGCGTTTTCCATGCCCTTGATTGAACGAACCAAATTGAGCTGAACATCAAACGGTAAACTGGTTGATATACCGTTTGGATAAATTTCAGTGGTATTTAACCCTTCAGGTTCGATAAAGATTTGATGAGATGTTTTATCAGCAAATCGATTAACTTTGTCTTCGATAGAAGGGCAGTAACGTGGACCAATACCTTCGATAATGCCTGAATACATTGGGCTTCGGTCTAATCCGCCACGAATAATGTCGTGGGTACGCTCGTTAGTGTGCGTGATATGACAAGAGACCTGCTCAGGATGATCGTTTACATCACCGATGAAAGACATGACTGGCAATGGATCATCACCTTTTTGCTCTGTCATCTGTGAAAAGTCGATGGTATTAGCATCGATTCGTGGTGGTGTGCCAGTTTTTAAACGGCCAACACGAATTGGTAACTCTCTTAATCGATGAGCTAAAGCGATTGCAGGTGGATCACCGGCTCGACCACCGCTGTAGTTTTCGAGTCCAATATGGATTTTTCCACCTAAGAATGTACCGGCAGTTAAGACAACCGCAGGTGCTTCAAAGGCAAGGCCCATCTGTGTAACTACACCAACAACTTTTCCGTTTTCAACAACAAGATCGTCTACTGCTTGCTGAAAAATACGTAGGTTAGCTTGGTGCTGTAAGATCTCTTGGATCTTATGGCGATAAAGCGCTCTATCGGCTTGTGCACGAGTAGCGCGAACGGCAGGCCCTTTGCTTGAATTCAATGTTCGAAATTGGATACCTGCAAAATCGGTAGCAACAGCCATTGCTCCACCTAGTGCATCAATTTCTTTGACTAAGTGTCCTTTACCTATGCCGCCGATAGCAGGGTTACAGGACATTTGTCCCAAAGTATCTATGTTATGGGTCAGTAAAAGTGTTTTAGAGCCCATTCTAGCTGAAGCTAAAGCCGCTTCAGTACCAGCATGACCACCACCAACAACAATTACATCAAACCGTTCATGAAATTGCATTCGACAGCCTTCGATTCGTAAAAGGATAAATTGTTTCTGAGCGGATCATTTTAGCATTTGCTTCGCTTAAGGTGAACGATCTATTTTGCTTGTTTTGATCTAGGGCGATCGGCTTAATAGATCTTAAGATCTTTATATAGATCTCTTATTATGTTTACTATTAGGATCGCCATTTTCGGTGGATAACTCTATTTTTCTTTTAGATTCAAGGGTTAACGCCGAAATGATCTTGTGATCTAATTGCGATCTAACAGGCTTAAGCTTGGGGATAGATCGTGTACTTATCCACAAGGTGGATCATTGAGCAGATCGGGTGTGAATTAATACAGACGTTGATCAGATCAAAATAATAGCTTATCCACATATTTATTAAAGTAATAAGTTTTATGTGGATAAGTTGGATCTAATCTGTGGGCTATTGAAAAGTTAAAGCGTTTATATGATCGAATATAAGATCTTAAAGTTGATCTTGCCAGCCGCTAAGCCAAGCTAATGCTGGTTCTTCTGGAATTGGATCATATTGCACATCGATCTGGATCTTATCCACATAGACTTGTGCACCGCACTGAATAAGCAGATCCACTAGTTTTTCTGGGCCCTGACAAAAAGTGTCGTAGCTTGAATCGCCAATGGCACAGAGTGCGAATTTGACCTGACTGAGATCGGGGGTTTTAGCTTGGATCTCATCAAAAAATGGCACTATATTGTCAGGAAGATCGCCGGCTCCATGGGTCGAAGAAACGATTAACCAGAGTGATTCTTGGTTCAAATCGGCTAGATTTGCACCAAGATGTACAATAGTTTCATGACCTAAATCGCTTAATTGATCGGATATTTCATCCGCTACATACTCAGCACTGCCTAGTGTAGTGCCTACTAAAATGTCTACTTTTGCCATGACCTTTCCTAATTATTACTGTCGAATTGGGGGACATTGACTGAAATTCCTTATAGATAGTGGATTATTTACAGCCAAAAACCTGTATGCATCATAAGTGAAAAGCCATTTATGATCTCTAATCTGGAGCTATTTTGCTGTGAATTTCGCGCTAATATCTGATAGCCAAAGGCGAACTCTAGCTGTGCGATAGGTGAATTGAGCTAGTTTATTAACCTAAAAATTGACTGATATGTCTAAACTGGACCTATTTTTCACTGAAATTAGGCTTCGTTTTGGGACAGTTTATTTGGCTTAAAATCTATATCACGTTAATCAATGGCTTATAGAGGTATCTTACTGTCCACCTACACTAGATAGACTGTAATAATTAGGATTCAAATAAAATGACAAATAAAATAATTCTCGATTCTGATCCCGGGATTGACGATGTAATGGCGATTCTGTTTGCTGAAGCGCACCCTGCAATTGAGCTGAAAGCTATTACAACAGTCTACGGTAACGCGACTATCGAGAACGGTACTCGTAATGCTCTATTTTTAAAACAGAAGTATGGCTTTAATGCCGATGTGGTTAAGGGGGCTGATAAGCCTATCGTTCGCGACCCTGTTGGACCTACTATCGTGGTTCATGGGGAAACTGGCCTAGGTGATGTACATGCGCCTACAGATCTAACTCTGTCTGCGGATCCTCGTCCTGCTTATCAATATATTATCGATTCTGTTAAGGCTGAACCGGGTGAGATCACCTTGGTTGCCGTAGGTCCTTTAACTAACTTGGCTTTAGCACTGGAAGCTGCACCTGAGATAGCTGGCTTAGTAAAAGAAGTTGTTGTAATGGGCGGCGCGTTTGGTATGAACGATCACCGTGGTAACGTGACTCCTTATGCTGAGGCTAACATTCATGATGATCCGCATGCGGCAGATATCGTTTTCACTGCACCTTGGCCTGTGGTTGTTATTGGCTTAGACGTGACAGAAGAGAGCTTCTTTAGTAAAGACTATCTTGATCAGCTAAGAGATGACGCCGCTGAAGTTGGCCAGTTTATCTGGGACATTAGCCGCTATTATCTTAAGTTTTACTCCGAAAAAGTTGGCTTAGAAGGCTGCCACGTACACGATCCGTCGGCAATTGCTTATGTTATCGATCCTTCTCTGTTTACCTTACGTGAAGGGCCTATTCGCGTGGTAACAGATGGTCCAGCCGAAGGATTAACAATTCAGAAGTTTGATGAGCGTAAGTACCAACATGATGACTGGGGAATGAATCCGGCTCAAAAAGTTGGGGTAGGGGTAAGAGATGAAGCGCTATTAAAGCTTTATCGTGAAACGATTATTGAATACGGTAATCGTTAATAAATTTATGAAAGTAAAAGCGGGGATAATTCCCCGCTTTTTTATTGGCTTTTTTGGTATTAACTGATGTTTTGCACTTGAGAAGCGAGCAACCAAATAGCCAGAACAAAGAAGATCATACCCATAAACTTGTTTTGATAAGTTCTGAATTTTTCATTTTTGAGTAGTGGCTTACCAACTGAGCCAACTAGAGCCACCAGCAATAGATTAAAGGCTAATCCCATCACGTTAAGTAATAAGCCAAGGGCAAGCATTTGCTCACCTGAGCTAGCGGTTAATTGGGTTGAAACAAATTGAGGCAAAAACAGCACAAAAAATATCAATGCTTTAGGGTTTAGTAGGTTGCTCACTACTGCTCGGCGATATAAAAGTTTGGCGAGATTATTTTGTTGTTCTATTTCTGGTGCTTCAGCTGCCGAACTGCGCATACAGTCCCAGCCCATCTTTAATAGATAGGCACCACCTAAAACTCTCAGGACTTCCAAGGCCATTGGGTTCATGGCGATAACGGCCGATACTCCCATCGCTGCCAATAGCGTTAAAATAAGCCCCGAGGTTGCATTACCAAAACTGGCATACACGCCAACTTTACGGCCATAGCTTAAGCTTGAGCTAGCTATCAGTAACATATCCGGCCCCGGGATCAGTAGTAGGGCGATGACTGTTGTTAGATACAGTGGGAGTAAAGCTAGATCGATCATCATAAATTACGCTGTGTAGGTGTTGGGTAATAAAACAAGGCGCGGATTTTACAGCGATCGAGTCGAAATGAAAGTGATACAGCTTGTAAAAGCACTCACTATATTGGCAGGCTTTATTTACGCTTGAGTTATGGTGTCACTAAGTAGTTTGATTTTGTGGTTTAATCTTGGCTTATTGCTCGATTCTATCTAGTTTTTTGATTTATGAGCATGAAGCATAACCTTAAAAAACTTGATTAGTATCCATTCCAAAAATTTGGATAGTTCAATATAATAGTGTTTTACGATTGTTAAATAAAACGATGAATTTAATGAAGAAAAATGGTTTTACTCTAATTGAGTTAGTGGTGGTTATTATTATTCTAGCCATACTCAGTATCATCGCTGCACCTCGTTTTATTGAGTTTCAATCTGATGCCAGAATATCTTCGTTAAAGGGCCTTAGAGCCGAGATGCATGGTGCTATGAGTGTGCTTTATCCAAAATCGGTATTGCAGGGGTTGCAGAATAAGCCTGGTGAAGATGATGATAAAGCTACTGATGATGAAAATGTCATCATCATAGATGGCCAAAAAATACATTTAGCCTACGGTTACCCTGCGGCTGACTCAAGTAAAGCCTGGAGTCTATTAATTATGGCGACCTTCACCGATTCTGTTTTCAATGCTGACGAACCCGGTGATTGGTATTTCCATAATAAAGATGGTGATAAGTTTATTCGCTTTATGACACAGTCGAAAAAGTTTAGTCACGACAATTGTTACCTAAAGTATACCGAGGCTGCTAGTCCTACCACACCACCTGTATTTGAGATTGTCGATTCGGGTTGTTAGTTTTTATCTGTTATTATTTGTCACTGTTCAAAATTGCATGGCTCACATTTAAATATTTGATTGTACAGTATTTATCTAACTGGTTTCCTTTTTGTGGTTGTTCTTATTTGTTTAAAAAGTCTGCTAACAGGTTACGAATGCTGAAGCTTGATATTCAGCATTCGAGTATTGCCTACAATAAATATGTATACGCCTCTAATCATCTCCCTATCGATTCACTTTACCAAGAGTTTAAACCTGTCAAAAAGATAATCACTTAGTCGTTGAATCTAGTACAGGTTAGGGAAAGTGTACTCGTATACTACTGTGGTGCGCTAAGCCCTATTAGAGTGCTAACTTCTGCACCTATAGATGGTGATAGGTTGGAGCTGTATCTATCTAATTTAAATAGTGTTAATGCGAAACGCTAGCTTGCGGAAAGCAAGAGGTTTCACGTGGAACAAATTATCTGGTAAAGGAAAGTCATCATCTTCAACAGGTAAATGGTTTAGAGTAAAAGGTCAAAACAGCTGTTTTAGCATACAGGATAAAACTTGCGGGGATATCCTTTTAGGCAAGTACGACGTTGTTTGCTTCTTTCAACCTTTAGCTGTCCGTCGCTCATCATGGGTTGTGAAAGTGTTAGAGCTGCGGAAGGTACTTTCCGAGACCAAAAATCTGAAAATTCCATCGATAAGTGTGGTTGCAATATCGCTGAACTACCTGGAGTTACTAGCCTAGTTAATTCAGGTCTCGAGGTCCTAATCCAGCTGTTAAAGTGCCGTACAGTTTTATTTTTGGTACGTATTTCGCCCCGAGTACTGAGCAGCGGAAATATGTGGCTGGTCGTAACAGACACTTTAGCAAAGGAAGCTTAACTAAAAGGGTTTGCAATAGTGCTCTTGGTATTCGTTCCGTACGCTTGGCCCGGAAAGGGATTTATCAGACTCCTAATTTGGCCTGTATATTGGCGATAATTCTACTGAGCTAGTTGGCTGAAACTCAACTAGCTGAAGAAAGTTTAGATGGTTTAGCCTTGATTGATATCGAATATTAACCGAGTCGCAAACTGCTCATAGTGGGTTATCTTTCTCGGTTGTAAAAGTTAGGTCTAAAGTGCAGTTAACTCCCATTTTGCTAGGGGTGGATAATTTAATATAGATAAGCCCGTCGACTTGTCGGAATTAAGTAAAATCAATAGGAAATAGGTGTGATTAGGCTTGGTTTAGATGTCACTTTTTTACTTTAAAATTTGTCCCGAATAAAAACCAGATCATTTATAAGTTTTTCTGAGTATAACTTATCAAAAATGATCAAATAATTTTGAAATAATTAATTTGAGATCACTAATCAACATTCAGATTAATCTAGTAAAAACAAACTATTAGGTTTGTTGGAGTTGTTTGTTTTAGATCTATCCACAGAACCGCGCTGCTTGTTGATATCTCTGTTGATACTTGTAGAGACTTTGGTGATCTCGATCATTGTTTTTCTGATTTTGATCATTACGGATCCCATCTGCAATACGTTAGCTATTTAGAAAAGCAAAAAGCCACAGTAGTTAAGTCTGCTGTGGCTTTCTATTTTGTTAAATTGTTCTTAATTTAAGCTATTTTACTTGCCAATACAGAATGAACTAAAGATCTTGCCGAGAAGATCATCTGAAGTGAACTTACCTGTGATCTCAGATAGTGCCATCTGACACATGCGTAGTTCTTCGGCGAGCAGTTCACCAGCTTGATACACTTCCAATTGCTCTTTACCTAGCATCAAGTGACTGCTAGCTAGATCTAGTGCCTCTAAGTGACGACGTCGAGCAATAAAGCCGCCCTCTAGATTACTCTGGTAACCCATTAATGATTTTAGATGTTGCTTCAGGTCTTCGACACCTAGGCCTGTTTTGGCTGAGATACGATACACGCTATGTCCCGCTTCTTGAGTCACGGAAAGATCTTCACCGGTTAGATCGGCTTTGTTACGTACCACGGTAACGCCTAAGTTACTAGGGAGACGATCGATAAAGTCTGGCCAGATTTCATGAGGATCGATGGCTGCAGTTGTGGTGCCATCGACCATAAACAGTACGCGATCGGCTGTTTTTATCTCATCCCAAGCGCGCTCGATACCAATTTTCTCTACGGTATCGACGGTGTCACGTAAACCTGCGGTATCAATAATGTGTAATGGCATACCATCTAAATGGATATGTTCACGTAATACATCGCGAGTGGTGCCAGCTATTTCGGTCACAATAGCTGACTCTTTGCCAGCCAAGGCGTTAAGTAGGCTTGATTTACCCGCATTTGGACGACCTGCAATCACTACTTTCATGCCTTCACGAATAATAGAGCCCTGTTTAGCGCTAGCTTGAACCCCATCGAGTTTGCCAACAATCCCATTCAAGGAGGCGGCTATTTTACCGTCGGACAGGAAATCGACCTCTTCATCAGGGAAATCAATTGCCGCCTCGACGTATAAGCGCAAGTTTGTGACCTTTTCGACCAGATCATGTATCTGAGTAGAGAATTCGCCCTGAAGTGAGTTGAGAGCGCTTTTGGCAGCTTGTTCACTTGTGGCATCAATTAGGTCGGCAATCGCTTCGGCTTGAGTCAGGTCAAGCTTATCATTCATGAAAGCCTGTTCGCTGAATTCACCCGGTTTTGCGATACGCAGCCCATCGACTTCCATGACGCGCTTAATCAGCATATCGAGAACTATTTGACCGCCGTGGCCTTGCAGTTCCAGAACGTCTTCACCGGTAAAGGAGTTTGGGCCTTTAAAGAACAAGGCGATACCTTGGTCGATGACTTCACCAGCCTCATCTTTAAAATCACAGTAATCGGCGTAACGGGTTTTAGGGATATGTCCTAAAACGGCTATAGCAACATTAGTCGCTAAGTCGCCAGATACGCGAATAATACCCACGCCACCACGCCCAGGAGCGGTCGCTTGTGCCACGATAGTATCTGTAGTCATTACTGTGTTTCCTAATTTGATTTTTCGGGTGAAGTTAAAAATATTGTCTCTACATAGAAAGCAAAAAAGCGGTCAATACTCAGTATTGACCGCTTTTTATTAGTCTGAGCTAAAGGTTATTTTAACCCTTTTTTCTCTAGACCCGCATAGATAATTTTCTGCTGGGTAATCGCGACTAAGTTACCTACCAACCAGTATAGAACCAGACCTGCTGGGAACCATAGGAAGAATACGGTAAAGATTACAGGCATCCACTGCATCATTTTAACTTGCATTGGATCCATAGTCGGTGCCATTGGCTGCATCTTCTGCATCACAAACATCGAGATACCCATTAGGATAGGCATAACATAGTAAGGATCTTGTACTGATAAGTCAGTAATCCAAAGCATGAATGGCGCATGACGCAGTTCAACACTTTCTAATAGAACCCAGTATAGAGCGATGAAGATTGGCATCTGTAGCAAGATTGGAAGACAGCCACCCATAGGGTTCACTTTCTCTTTCTTGTACAGTTCCATCATAGCTTGACCCATCTTCTGACGGTCATCACCAAAGCGCTCTTTTAGTTCGGCAAGCTTAGGCTGCAGATTACGCATTTTCGCCATAGAGGTGTATTGCGCTTTCGTTAGCGGATATAACATACCACGAACAGTTAGAGTGATTAGGATAATAGCGATACCCCAGTTACCAACGATTGATTGGAAGAACATCAATAGTTTGTAGATAGGTACTGCTAACCACCAAAGGAAACCATAATCTACTACTAGATTCAGTGATGGAGAAAGTGCCGATAGGGCTTCTTGATCTTTAGGACCAACATAGAATTCAGCTTTAATGCTTTGTTCAGTACCAGGTGCGATATCGTAAAGTGCACCACGGAAACCTATGTTAGCTAGACCACCAGCACTGACACTTGAGAAGATAATGTTCTTATCGTTCGCAGGTGGTACCCATGCTGATACAAAGTAATGCTGAAGCATAGCAACCCAACCGCCAAGTGTTGACTTGTCTAGGTTCTTATCTGCCATATCATCGAAGCTGTACTTCTCATAGCGAGTGTCCGCTGTTGAGAATGCACCACCACGGTAAGTTGGCATCATCATGCTGCTTTCGCTCTTCTTGATGCTGTGCTTAATTTGTCCATACATTTGAACTTGAAGCTGAGCATCAGAAGTGTTGTTGATTTTGTAATCAACAGCGATGTTGTATTTACCGCGAGTGAAAACGAAAACTTTGGTATAAGCCACGCCTTTATCACTAACATAAGTTAGTGGCACGTTAAGTGTCTCTTGGCCATCAGCCAATTTGTACTCACGTGAAGCGCTATCAAAGTGAGCTCGACCTTTTACGCTGCTGTCGATACCGTCACGACCAATAAGGCCACTTTGCGCGATGTAATAGATATCGTTTGTCTGCTCAAGAAGAACGAACGGATCGTCACCTTTTTCTTCAAGCTTATGAGAAAGCAAAGCAGAGTAAACAATATCACCGCCAACAGGATCAATTTTGATTTCTAGTTGGTCTGTAATAACTGTGATGAGTTCTTTAGATGCTGGAGTAGCTTCAGGTACTGCTGAATCAGCATCAGGTACGTCTGAACTATGAGCGTCAGCTACTGTAGAAGCCGGGATAGAAGATTGAGTTTGAGCTGCAGCCACCGGTTGAGGCGCTTTATCTGCTTGCCACTGTTGCCACAGTAGAAAGCTGACAAACAGCAAACCGATCAGCAATATATTGCGTTGAGATTCCATAACCTATTTATCGCACCTATGTTTTTTGTTAGGGACGGGGTCTTCACCGCCCGGATGTAAAGGGTGACATCTTAATATGCGTTTACCTGCAAACCAACACCCTTTCACCACTCCGTGCAACCGAATTGCTTCGATTGCATAATGTGAACACGTTGGATTGAACCTACAACGAGGCCCCATCATGGGGCTTATGAGTAGTTGGTAACCACGAATAATCGTAGTCGCTAGCCATTGTAACGGCGACTGAGTTTTCGCCATAGCTTTTCTACTAAGTTTTTGAGTTCTGCGTTTTCCATATCAAGCACGCCATTTCTGACAAGCACAACAATATCCACAGCGGGTAGATCATGCTGGTGTAAACGGAAATTATCTCTAATTATGCGTTTAATACGGTTACGTTGGTTTGCTTTTTTGACATAACGCTTGGCAACAGTTAGTCCTAAACGAGGGTGTTGTTCAGAATTAGGAATTGCAAGTAAGGTTATTTCAGCGGAGGACGCTTTGATAGGTTTGGTAAATACAGATTTAAATTGCGCGGGAGTTAACAAACGTAACTCCCGCGTAAAGGTATAGCTAGTCACTTGCATTTCTACGATTACGCAGAAAGACGAGCGCGACCTTTAGCACGGCGACGTGCGATGACCTTACGGCCACCTACAGTAGCCATGCGAGCGCGGAAGCCGTGAGAACGCTTGCGCTTCAGGTTGCTAGGTTGAAAAGTACGTTTACTCATTATGGCAATCCGTCTTTGTTAGGTTAATAAACCTTAAACTCCAATAATAGAGCTAAGGGCAAAAAAGAGGCCGAATTGTAATCACTTTAGTTATGCACGTCAACTAGGAAAGAGCACAAGTGATAAAATATTGCCATCTCTGGATATACTTCGAAGGTTTAACGCTACTATAAAATGTGGATAACTCTGTGAGTTACCACTACATCTTGTGGTTTGCTAGAAC